>NZ_JASKYR010000031.1:0-25402 GCF_041028215.1 Streptomyces flavofungini | reverse complement strand
GGGGTACGCGGTGGGGCGGTGAGCCAGGAATTCACCGGGGAGAAAGGTCCCGTCCGTCCGGAGCGTGGGCGTTGTCAGTGGGGCGTGCTCTCATGGAGGGCATGATCGAAGAGTTTTTGACGCACGGTGTACGGGACGTGGAAGAGGCCCTCAGGAAGGCCGCCGCGGCCGAGGTGACCCCTCGCTTCCGGCAGCTCGCCGAGGGCGACGTGGTGGAGAAGAGCGGCCCGCACGACGTGGTGACGGTGGCCGACCGCCGCGCGGAGGAGCAGCTCACCAGGGACCTGGCCGCGCTCCTGCCGGGCTCGGTCGTCGTCGGCGAGGAGGCCGTCCACGCCGACCCGAAGATCTATGAGGCGATCCGTGGAGAGGCTCCCGTCTGGATCGTCGACCCCGTCGACGGCACCCGGCAGTTCGTCCAGGGCGACCCCGGCTTCTGCATGCTCGTCGCCCTGGCGGCCGGCGGCGAGGTCCAGGCCTCCTGGACCTACGCACCGGCGCTGGACGAGTTCGCCGTGGCCGTGCGCGGCCAGGGCGCCTGGCTCGACGGACGGCGGCTGACCTCGGGCGCGCCCGAGGCGGGCAAGCCGCTCGAAGTCGCCACCTCGCACCCGGACTTCACCACCGAGGAGCAGAAGCGGGCCCTCCTCGGGCTGTGGACCGAGGGCGTCGCCCCCCGGCCCTGCGGCTCGGCGGGCCTTGAGTATCTCGCCATCGCCAAGGGCGAGCTGGACGCCGTCGCCTTCTCGTGGGAGCTGGCCTGGGACCACGCCGCCGGGCTGCTGCTCGTCGCCGAGGCCGGCGGGGCCTCGCAGACCCTGACCGGCGAGCCCTTCCGGATAGCCGGCGGCAACGCGCTGCCGTTCACCGCGGCGCGCGACGCCGCCACGGCCCGCCGGGTCGTGGATCTTCTCGCCGCGGGGGCCTGAGCCCGACCGGCCCGGTCGTCCGGCCTATCCTGTGCGGCAGTGGCCACCGGCTGACGAAGGAGTCCGAGGGTGCCGTCGATGCTTGATGCCGTCGTCGTGGGGGCGGGGCCCAACGGGCTGACCGCCGCCGTCGAGCTGGCCCGCCGCGGCTTCTCCGTGGCCGTGTTCGAGGCGAAGAGCACGGTCGGGGGCGGCTCGCGCACCGAGGAGCTGACGCTGCCCGGCTTCCGCCACGACCCCTGCTCCGCCGCGCATCCGCTGGGCGTCAACTCCCCGGCCTTCCGCGACATGCCCCTCGGCCGGTACGGCCTGGAGTGGCTCCAGCCCCCGCTGCCCATGGCCCACCCCTTCCTCGACGGCACCGCCGCCGTCCTCTCCCGTTCCGTGGGGGAGACCGCCGCCTCCTTCGGCTCCCGTGACGCGGGGGCGTACCGCCGCCTGGTCGAGCCCTTCCTGCCCCGGTGGGACGTGCTGCTCAAGGACTTCATGTCCCTGCCGATGACCGCCCTGCCGCGCGACCCCGTCACCCTCGCCCGCTTCGGGCTCGTCGGGCTGCCGCCCTCCACATGGCTGATGCGGCGCTTCCGCGACGACCGGGCCCGCGCCCTCTTCTCCGGTCTCGTCGCCCATGTCATGGCGCCCCTCGACGGCATCGTCACCGGCGGCGTCGGCATGGTCTTCGCGCTGGCCGCGCACGCCCGGGGCTGGCCCGTCGCGCGCGGCGGCTCACAGTCCGTCTCCGACGCGCTCACCGCGTATCTGAAGGACCTCGGCGGCTCCGTCCACACGGACTACGAAGTCAAGCGGCTCGACGACCTGCCGCCCGCGCGTGCCTACGTCTTCGACACCTCCCCGACCGCGCTCGCCCGGATCGCGGGCCTGGGCAACGTCTATGAGCGCTTCCGGTACGGAGCCGGTGTCTTCAAGGTCGACTACGCCCTGGACGGCCCCGTGCCCTGGACGGCGGAAGAGGCCCGGTCCGCCGGGACCGTCCAGGTCGGCGCGGGCAGCCGGGAGATCGGTGCCGCGCTGCGGGCCGTCACCCGCGAGGGGCGCGCCCCGGACGCCCCGTTCCTGATCACCGTGCAGCCGGGCGTCGTCGACCCCTCCCGCGCCCCGGCGGGCAAGCACGTCTTCTGGGCGTACGGCCATGTGCCGCACGGCTGGCGGGGCGATCTGACGGACTCGATCGAGCGGCAGCTGGAGCGCTTCGCGCCCGGCTTCCGCGACCGCGTGCTGGCCCGCGCCACCGCGGGACCGCCCGAACTGGCCGAGCGCAACGCGAACTATGTGGGCGGCGACATCGCCTGCGGCGCGGCGAACGGGCTGCAACTGCTGCTGCGGCCCAAGCCCTCCCTCTTCCCGTACGCCACACGCCACCCGGCCGTCTTCCTCTGCTCGTCGGCGACACCGCCGGGACCCGGCGTGCACGGCATGTCCGGGCACAATGCCGCCAAGGCGGTCTGGAAGCGGCTGCGCGCAGGACGCGGGAGCAGGCCATGACGGTCCCCATCGTGCTCGTCCAGGGAGACATCACCCGGCAGCGGGCCGACGCCCTCGTCAACGCGGCCAACTCCTCGCTCCTGGGCGGCGGCGGAGTCGACGGCGCCATCCACCGGGCGGGCGGCCCCGAGATCCTCGACGCCTGCCGACGCCTGCGCGCCTCGCACTACGGCAAGGGGCTGCCCACCGGCCACGCCGTCGCCACCGGCGCCGGACGCCTCGACGCGCGGCACGTCATCCACACGGTCGGGCCCGTCTGGTCCGCCACGGAGGACCGCTCCGAGCTGCTCGCCTCCTGCCACCGCGAGTCCCTGCGCGTCGCCGCCGAGCTGGGCGCGCGTACGGTCGCGTTCCCCGCGATCTCCACCGGGGTCTACCGCTGGCCGGTCGCCGACGCCGCCCGTATCGCCATCGGTACGGTCAGGGAGGAGGCCGACCCCGCGCTCTTCGACGAGGTGCGGTTCGTGCTGTTCGACCGGGCCGCCCATGATGTCTTTTCGGCCGAGCTGGCCGCGCGGGGCGCGGGGTGACGTGCCGGGCCTCTGGTGATGTGCCGGGCCCTCGGGGTGACGTGCCGATCCTGGCAGTGCGAGGTTGATGTCGGATTCTCGCCAGTCCAAGCGGGGGAAGTCCGGAATGCTTGAGCACATGCACACCGACACCGAGCGCTGCGTGCGAGCCGTGCGGTCCAAGGACGCCCGCTTCGACGGCTGGTTCTTCACCGCCGTCACCACCACCCGCATCTACTGCCGGCCGAGCTGCCCGGTCGTGCCGCCCAAGGCCGGGAACATGACGTTCTACCCGAGCGCCGCCGCCTGCCAGCAGGCCGGGTTCCGGGCCTGCAAGCGCTGCCGCCCGGACAGCAGCCCCGGCTCGCCGGAGTGGAACCACCGGGCCGATCTCGTGGCCCGCGCCATGCGTCTGATCGCCGACGGCGTCGTCGACCGCGAGGGCGTCCCCGGCCTCGCGGTCCGGCTCGGCTACAGCGCCCGGCAGGTGGAGCGCCAGCTCCTCGCCGAACTGGGCGCGGGGCCGCTCGCGCTCGCCCGTGCCCAGCGCGCGCAGACCGCGCGGCTGCTCATCGAGACGACCACGCTGCCCATGGCGGACGTCGCCTTCGCCGCCGGGTTCTCCTCGGTCCGCACGTTCAACGACACCGTCCGTGAGGTCTTCGCGCTGGCCCCGGGGGAGCTGCGGGCCCGCGCGCCCAAGGGGACCGCCTCGACCCAGGCCGCGCCCCCCGGCGGGTCCGCCGCGTCCGGTGTGATCAGCCTGCGGCTGCCGTTCCGTGCGCCGCTCAACCCCGACAACCTCTTCGGACATCTCATCGCGACCGGTGTGCCGGGGGTGGAGGAGTGGCGCGGCGGCGCGTACCGGCGGACGCTGAGCCTGCCCCACGGCCATGGCGTCGTCGCCCTCACCCCGCACCCCGGCCACATCGGCTGCCGCCTGCGCCTGACCGACCCGCGCGATCTCACCCTCGCGATCAGCCGCTGCCGCCGCCTGCTCGACCTCGACGCCGATCCGGCCGCCATCGACGCCCAGCTGAGCGCCGACCCGCTGCTCGCGCCGCTCGTCGCCAAGGCACCCGGGCGGCGTGTTCCGCGCACCGTGGACGAGGCCGAGTTCGCCGTGCGCGCCGTCCTCGGCCAGCAGGTCTCCACCGCCGCCGCCCGCACCCACGCCGCACGTCTGGTGACCGCGCACGGCGAGCCCGTCGACGACCCCGAGGGCGGCCTCACCCACCTCTTCCCCGGCCCGGAGCGCCTCGCCGGTCTCGACCCGGAGTCCCTCGCGCTGCCGCGCAGCCGCCGCACCACCCTGACGACGCTGGTGCGCCGTCTCGCCGAGGGAAGCCTCGCTCTCGGCTCCGGCACCGGCTGGGACGAGGCGCGCGCCCGGCTCACCGAGCTGCCGGGGTTCGGCCCCTGGACGGTCGAGGTCATCGCGATGCGCGCGCTCGGCGACCCCGACGCCTTCCTCCCCTCCGACCTGGGCATCCGGCGCAGCGCCCGCGAGCTGGGCCTGCCGCACACCCCCGCCGCGCTCACCGCCCGCGCCGCGGCCTGGCGGCCCTGGCGCGCCTACGCGGTGCAGTACCTCTGGGCCACCGACGACCACCCGATCAACTTCATCCCCGCACAGGATGCGTGACTCAAGGACGTGACCATGGAACGCGTGCACACCGTGATGGACAGCCCGTACGAGGCGCTGACGCTCGTCGCGACCGACGGCGTCCTCAGTGGCCTGTACATGACCGACCAGCGCCACCGCCCGGCGCAGGAGACCTTCGGCGCCCGCGACGAGCGCCCCTTCGGCGAGGCGATCCGCCAGCTGGAGGCCTACTTCCGGGAGGAACTGCGGGAGTTCGACCTGGAGTTCCGGCTGCACGGCACGCCGTTCCAGCGCACGGTCTGGGACGAGCTCCTGCGCATTCCGTACGGGGAGACCCGTACGTACGGAGAGCTCGCCGAGGTTCTCGGCAGGCCGGGCGCGTCCCGGGCGGTCGGCCTCGCCAACGGCAAGAACCCGATCAGCGTCATCGTGCCGTGCCACCGCGTCGTCGGCGCCAACGGCAGCCTGACGGGGTATGGCGGCGGGCTCGACCGCAAGCAGCGGCTCCTCGCCTTCGAGAGCGGCCGCGCCGCCGCCGCGGACGCCCTCTTCTGAGCGTCCACCGCGGGGCACGCCTCCTCCGAGCGAGTGGGCGGCGGGCGCCGGATCAGCCGACCCGGTGCCCGTTCTCCAGCTCGGCGGTGTGCTCGCCGTTGGCGAGGACGCCGAGTGCGGCCGTGACCCGGCGGCCCAGCGCGTCGGGCAGCAGCCCCGTGACGTCCCCGGGTTCCACCAGGCGCCAGGAGAGCAGCTCCTCCTCCTGGAGCCGGATGGAGGCGAGCTGCTCGGGGGTGAGCACGCCGCCGTCGTAGAGGTAGGCGACCAGCGGCGGCCGTACGCGCCCGGCCTCCGCGGGGACCCAGTCCACCGCGAGCAGCCGTCCGAGCCCGACGTCCAGGCCGATCTCCTCGGCGGTCTCCCTGCGGGCGCCCTGCCGGGGCGTCTCCCCCTCGTCCGACTCCACGGTGCCGCCGGGCAGCGCCCAGCCCTCGCGGTAACTGGGCTCGACGAGCAGCACCCGGCCACCGGCGTCCCGGAAGAGCGCACCGGCCCCGACGAGGACGCGCGGCAGCCCCGCGATGTACGTGGCGTAGTCCTGGATGGTCATCGGGAAAGGCTAGCGTGATCGATCATTTCCCCGCCTGGATCACCCCCGATATGCCTATTTCGGGTGCTTCTTCGCCCTGGTGTGCCGTCTCGGCGCGCGGGCGGCCATGGGCAGGGAGGCCCTCCTGCGGTTATGGTCGCAGCGGCGCGACTGCCTTGACGCGAGCAAGGCCAAGAAGCAAGGGGAATGCAAGGTGGCGGACGCTGCAGGGACGGCGGGAAGCGAGCAGCAGGCGCGGCGCGAGCAGGCGCCGCATGTGCTCATCGCCGCGGACAAGTTCAAGGGCTCGCTCACGGCCGTGCAGGTCGCGGAGCGGGTGACGGCCGGGCTCCACCGCGTCGCGCCCGGCGTGACGGTCGAGGCGCTGCCGGTCGCCGACGGCGGTGACGGCACCGTCGCCGCGGCCGTCGCGGGCGGTTTCGAGCGCCGGGAGGTGCGCGTCACCGGACCGCTCGGCGAGCAGGTGACCGCGGCGTACGCGCTCAAGGACGGCACCGCCGTGGTGGAGATGGCCGAGGCGTCGGGGCTCCAGTTGCTCCCCGAGGGCGTCTTCGCGCCGCTCACGGCCACGACGTACGGCTCGGGCGAACTGCTCGCCGCCGCCCTCGACGCGGGCGCCCGCACGATCGTCTTCGGCGTCGGCGGCAGCGCCACGACCGACGGCGGCGCGGGCATGCTGGCCGCGCTCGGCGCGCGGTTCCTCGACGCGGACGGCCGTCCGGTGGCGCCGGGCGGCGGCCCGCTCAAGTCGCTGGCCACCGCCGATCTCTCCGGGCTCGACCCGAGGCTCGGCGATGTCGACATCGTGCTCGCCAGCGATGTCGACAATCCGCTGACCGGGCCGAAGGGGGCGCCCGCGGTGTACGGGCCGCAGAAGGGGGCCACGCCGGACGACGTCGCCGCCCTCGACGCGGCGCTCGCGCACTTCGCGACGGTCCTGGAGAAGTCCGTCGGACCCCGGGCCGCGGAGTACGCGCAGGCGCCGGGCGCCGGAGCCGCGGGCGGCATCGGGTACGGGGCGCTCGTGGGGCTCGGGGCGAGTTTCCGGGCGGGCATCGACGTGATGCTGGACGTCCTCGGCTTCGCGCCCGCGCTCGACCGGGCCACGCTCGTCATCACCGGCGAGGGTTCGCTCGACGAGCAGACCCTGCACGGCAAGGCACCGGCCGGGGTGGCCGCCGCGGCACGGGCCGCCGGGATCGAGGTCGTCGCGGTCTGCGGCCGGCTCGCGCTGCCCGCGGAGGCGCTCGGCCGGGCGGGCATCCGGCGTGCCTACGCCCTGACGGACATCGAGCCCGACGTGGCCCGGTGCATTGCCGAGGCAGGGCCGATCCTGGAGGACCTCGCCGGGACGCTGGGGCGGGACTACCTGCTCTGAAGCGACGGCGCCCCGGGGTCACTTCGGGGACAGGCGGTGGGCCTCAAGGGCCAGCGCCACCTCCACCAGGTCCCTCGGCCGCGCCAGTGACCTCGTCGTCAGTTGTTCCAGGCGGCGCAGGCGGTTGAAGACCGTGTTGCGGTGGCAGTAGAGGCGGGCCGCCGCCCGGCCCGCCGAGCCCTCGCAGTCCAGCCAGGTGTCCAGGGTCTCCAGGAGTACCGCCCGGTCCGCCGGTTCCAGGGTGAGGACCTCGCCCAGGACGTCGGTCACCAGGCGGCCCGCCAGCTCGGGCTGGCCCACCACCAGGGCCGTGGGCATCCGCTGGTCGAGCCGTACGATGCCGGTCGCGTCCGGGGGACAGGTGCGCAGCGCAAGCTCCGCGAGGCGGCGCGCGTGGCCGAGGTCGGCGAGGCCGCCCACCACGGGGCTGATGCCGCCAGGACCCGGGCAGCGCCCGTCGAGCAACCGGGCCAGACCGTCGAGCCCCTCCTCGGCGTGCAGCGCGACCACGCCGACCTCGCAGTCCGTCCGCATCCGCCAGATGAAACGGAACCCCGTCCGCTGGATCTGCCGGTGGAACGCCTCGCGCCCGTCGCGCCGCTCCACCCGCAGCACCACCACCGCGTAGGGCCCGTGCTCGGGCAGGTCGAGTCCGGCCGCCGCGCGCGCCGCGAGGCCCGGCGCCGAGCGGCCCTCAAGAAGCGCGTCGAGCAGCGCCTGGAGCTGCTCGTCGGTGCGCCGCCGCAGCTCCAGTTCGGTCGCGCGGTAGGCGTCCGAGGCGATGGCCGCCTGGGCGTCCACCGCCGACCACACCATCGTGGCCGAGCGCATCAGGACGGCCAGCTTCTCGGGCTCGCGGCCCACGACACCCTCGATGAGCGAGTCCCACACCAGGTAGCCCGCGTTCCGGTACGAGTGGATCAGCAGGTCGAGCGGCAGGCCCTGCTGCGCCCTGCGGCGGCCCGCCTCCTCGGCGTACTCCAGGTCGCGGCGCGGCGAGGCGCGCGGCGCCGAGATCGCCTCGATGCCGATCCGCATGGCCTCCTCGGCCTCGCGCCAGTGCGCGTCGTGCGGCAGGACCCGCCCGAACACCGGTGAGTGCTCGGAGAGCTGCCGCAGATGCTCGTCGACCAGCTCGGGCACGCGCGGCAGCAGCGCCGTGCACGCCTCCTTGAGCAGCCGCCAGTCGTGTCCCGTCCGTGGCCTGCGCCCGTTCGTGGGCCCGGTCATAATCCCCCCCCCATCGCCCCGCTCCCGGCCGTCGTTGGTGCGGAGGATGCCATGCCGTACCCCCCTCGGTCAGGCCCCTGACACGCGGTGTTGTGCGGCGGCACAACGCCGGGGCGCCGCCGCTGGTCCCCCGCAGCGATTCCCCGCCGGGCCGTGGACGGGCGGGCCCCGTGGTGCTGGGGTGAGCGCCACGCCACGGCGGACGGGCCGTGCGGGACTGGGGGTCGGTACGTGGGTGGCAGTGGTGTGACGGGCTTCGGCACGAGCGCGAGGGGCCCCGGCTCGCCCGGAGACACGGGGTCCGGTGACGGGCCCCATGGCGCGGCGTCCGGTGGCGCGGGGCCCGGTCGTGGACCCGGTGACGGACCCGGCGGCGGGCTCGCCGTGCGGGAGGTGTCGGTCGGCTACGGGCCCGTGCGGGCCCTGCGCCGGGTCTCGCTCGACGTGCCGGACGGCGCCGTCGTCGCGGTGCTCGGCTCCAACGGCGCGGGCAAGTCGACGCTCCTGCGCGCCGTCTCACGCACCCTCTCCTTCCAGGGCGGGGCGCTCGCCTCGGGCGGCATCCGCTTCGGGGGCAGACGGATCGACCACCTCGCGCCGGAGCGGGTCGTGGCCGCGGGGATCTCCCAGGTCCCCGAGGGCAGACAGGTCTTCGCCCGGATGACCGTCATCGACAACCTGCGCGCCGGGGCCCTCGGCTCCACCGGCTCGCGGAGCGCCAAGGCGGACGCCCTGCGCCGCGTCCACGAGCTGTTCCCCGTACTCGCCGACCGCGGCGGACAGCGCGCGGGACTGCTCTCCGGCGGCGAACAGCAGATGCTGGCGGTGGGCAGGGCCCTGATGGCCTCGCCGCGCCTGCTCCTCCTCGACGAGCCCTCGCTCGGGCTCGCGCCCCTGATGGCGGCCCGGATCGCCGACACCATCCGGGAGATCAACGCCCAGGGCACCTCGGTGCTCCTGGTCGAGCASATACGCSGSSSWSGCGMKSCGSCTCGCCTCCCMCGCGTACGTGCTCGACGTCGGCGAGGTCGCCCTCGCGGGGCCCGCGGCCGGACTCGCCGCCTCCGACGAGGTGCGGCGCCGCTACCTCGGCGTGGTCGACGAGGACGCCGCGGCCGACGCCTCCCGGGGCCTCGGCGCGCTGCCCGCGCTGCCGCGCTGGGAGGACGGCCGATGACCACGCAGCCACCCCCGCCACCACCGCGGCCGTCACCGCTGGAAGTCCGCGACGTGACCGTGCGCTTCGCCGGGCTCACCGCCCTGGACGCCGTCAGCTTCACGGTCCGCCCCGGCACCGTGCACGCCGTGATCGGCCCCAACGGCGCGGGCAAGTCCACCTGCTTCAACGTCCTGTCCGGCGTCTACCGCGCCACCAGCGGCAGCGTCCGCTTCGGCGGGCACGAACTCACCGGCATGCGCCCGCACCGCATCGCCGGGCTCGGCGTGGCCCGCATCTTCCAGAACCTCGCCCTGCCGCCGCGCGCCACGGTCGCCGACAGCCTGCTCCTCGGCCGCCACCGGCTGACCCGCACCGGCTTCGTCGCCGCCGGACTCCGGCTCCCCTCGGCGGCCAGGGAGGAGCGCGCGCACCGTGAGCGCGTCCGCGAGATCGCGGCCTTCGTCGGCCTGGAAGGACAGCTCCACCAGCCCGCGGGCGCCCTGCCCTACGGCCAGCAGAAGCTCGCCGAGCTGGCGCGCGCCCTGTGCATGGAGCCGCGGCTGCTGCTCCTCGACGAGCCCGTGGCGGGCATGACCGCCGACGAGCGGCGCCGCACCGCCGCCGTCATCGCGGGCGTCCGCGACAGCCTCGGCATCTCGATCGTCCTGGTGGAACACGACATGGGGGTGGTGATGCGGCTCGCGGACGCGGTGACCGTACTGGACTTCGGGCGCCGGATCGCCGACGGCGCCCCCGCCGACGTACAGAACGATCCGGCGGTCGTACGGGCGTACCTGGGGGAGAACGGCTCATGAGCACCTTCTTCGAGCTCCTCCTCAACGGGCTCTCGATGGGGGCCGTCTACGCCCTCATCGCGCTCGGCTTCGTCGTCATCTTCCGCGCCACCGAGGTCGTGAACTTCGCGCACGCCTCGCTGCTGCTCGCGGGCGGCTACATCACCGCCTCCCTCCACGACGACCTCGGCTTCTGGCCCGCGCTGCTCGTGGGCATCGCGGGCGCCGCGGCGGTCGGCGCGGCCGTGGAGTTCCTCGTCATGCGCCGCTACCGGGGCAGCGACCACAGCGTGCTCGCCATCGTCACCATCGGCGTGGACATCCTGCTCACCACCGAGCTGGCCCGCCGCCTCGGCACCGACGTGCTGCCGCTCGGCGACCCCTGGGGCGACGACGTGCTGACCGTCGGCCCGATCTCCCTCGCGCACACCCGGATCGCCGCGTTCGTCACGGCCGCCCTGCTCATCACCGTCTTCCTGCTGGCCTTCCGGTACACCTCCTGGGGCGTGGCGATGCGCGCCGCCGCCGAGAGCCCGGAGACCGCCGCGCTGATGGGCGTACGGCTGGGCAGGGTGTCGCTCGGCGCATGGGCGGTCGCGGGGGCGCTCGCGGCGGTGGCCGCGCTGTTCCTCACCGTCTTCCCGACCCCGGGCCTGGAGCGTGCCACGTCCCTCGCCGCCCTGAAGGCGTTCCCCGCCGCGATCCTCGGCGGCCTCGACTCCACGACCGGTGCCCTGGTCGGCGGCCTGGTGGTGGGCGTGACGGAGTCCCTCGCCACCGGCTACCAGAGCGAGCTCACCTTCCTCGGACGCGGCCTCGGCGACCTCGCGCCCTATCTCGTGATGACCGTGATCCTGCTGATCAGGCCCGCCGGGCTGTTCGGCACCAAGGAGCTCGCCCGTGTCTGACGTCCTCGCCCGCTCCGCCCGCACCGCGAGCCGGACGCTCCTGAAGCGCCGCCGTGCCTGTGCCCGGGCCGCCGCCACCGCCGTCCTGCTCGCGATGCCCTTCTACCTCGACCGCTTCTGGCTCCAGGCGGGCCTCTTCGCGATGGCCGCGGCGATCGGCGCCATCGGCATCAACCTCCTCACCGGCGCGACCGGACAGCTCTCCATGGGGCACGCGTTCTTCCTCGCCATCGGGGCGTACGGGTACTGCGTCCTCGCCGGTGACGGCGGCGACGGTCTGACCGGGCTCTCCCTGCCGACCTGGCTCGCGGCGGTGCTCGCGGTGGCGCTCGCCGGGGCCGCGGGCGGCCTCTTCAGCCCCATCGCGGGGCGGCTGCGTGGTGCCTACCTGGGCATCGCGACCCTGGCGCTGATCTTCATCGGGCAGCATGTGCTCTTCAACGCGCACGATCTGACCGGCGGCTCCACCGGGCGCGACGTCCCGCCCCTGCACCTCTTCGGCCTCACCTTCGACGAGAGCGAGGTCGTGGTGGCCGCGGTCCCGTTCGGCTCCGCCGAGAAGCTCTGGTACGCGGGCCTCGTGCTGCTGCTCGGCTGCGGGCTCTTCGCCAGGGGCGTGCTGCGCGGGCGCCCCGGCCGGGCCATGAACGCGATCCGGGACCACCGTGTCGCCGCGGGCGTCATCGGCGTACCGGTGGCCCGCTACCGCGCCGGGGTCTTCGTCCTGTCGTCGATGTACGCGGGTCTCGCCGGGGTGCTGCTCGCCCTGGTCTTCCAGCGCACGGTGCCGGACTACTACGGCATCACGCTGTCGCTCGAATACCTCGCCATGATCGTCATCGGCGGGCTCGGCTCGGTCTCCGGCGCGGTCGCGGGCGCGGCCCTCGTCTCCCTGCTGCCGCAGCTCCTGACCCGGTACAGCGACGCGCTGCCGCTGGTCTCGGCCCCCGGCAGCGGCGGCATCGCACCGGGCGAGGCCTCCCGGTATCTGTACGGCGCCGCCGTCGTGGCGGTCGTGCTCTTCCTGCCCGGCGGCCTGGTCGGGCTCACCACCCGGCGCGGCAGGCCGACTCCAGGCATCCCGGACACCCCAAGCACCCCAGGTACCCCACGCACCCCAGGCACTTCACGGGAGACAGCATGAACGCACTGACCAGGGCCACGGCGGCCGCCACCGCGCTCGCGGCGCTCCTCGCGCTCACCGCGTGCAGCTCAAAGGCGAAGGACGGTGACGACGACTCCGGCAGCGCGGGGGGCGTGAAGACCGGCGAGGGCATCTCGGGCAAGACGATCAACCTGGGCGTGCTCACCGACATGACCGGCGTCTACGCCACCCTCGGCAAGAGCGTCACCCAGGCCCAGCAGCTCTACGTCGACCAGACCAACGCGGACGGCGGCATCTGCGGCCACCAGCTGAAGCTGACCGTCCGCGACCACGGCTACGACCCGCAGAAGGCCGTCGCCGCCTACACCGAGCTGGAGCCGAAGGTCCTCGGCTTCGCCCAGTTCATCGGCTCGCCGTTCGTCGCCGCCGTCGAACAGCGGATCGAGAACAGCAAGGCGCTCGTCCTGCCCCAGGCCTGGTCGTCCAACCTCCTGGGCAACTCTTACGTCCGCGTGATCGGCTCCACGTACGACCTGGAGACGATCAACGCGATCGACTTCCTGATGCGGGAGAAGGGGCTGAAGAAGGGCGACAAGCTGGGCCACGTCTACTTCGAGGGCGACTACGGAGAGAGCGCCCTGAAGGGCTCCGCGTACATGGCGGACAAGGCGGGTCTCACGGTCGTCGAGCAGAAGATCAAGCCCACGGACAACGACATGACCGCCCAGGTCTCGGCCCTGAAGAAGGCCGGGGTCAAGGCCGTCGTGATCAGCGCGGGGCCGCGCCAGGCCGCCTCCCTGGTGGGTGTCGCGGCGGCGGGCCGCTTCGACGTCCCGGTCATCGGCAACAACTCCGCGTTCGCCCCGCAGCTCCTCGCCACCCAGGCGGGCCCCGCGCTCCAGAAGAACTACTACGTCGCCTCGCCCACGCTGCCGATCGGCGCGGACACCGAGGCGGCGAAGAAGCTCGTCGCCGACTACAAGAAGGCCCACCCCAAGGACTCCCTGGACAACGGAGTGGTGGCGGGCTGGTCGGCGGCCTCGGTCTTCGGCGAGGCCCTGAAGAAGGCGTGCGCGGACAAGGACCTCACGCGCGCGGGCGTGGACAAGGCCCTGCTGACCCTGAACGACTTCGACGCGGGCTTCGGCGTCCCCCAGGACTTCACGGACCCCAGGACCCCCAGCTCCAGCCAGAGCGTGATCCTCCGGCCGGACGAGAAGGCGACGGGCGGGATGAGGGTCGTACGGCAGCCGGAGGCGGCGAAGGAGGCGGAGGGATACACGCCGGGGAGCTGAGGGTGCTCAGCCCGTCCGGCGTTTGAGGACGAGCCCGCAGGGCGAAGGACGGCAAGCGAAAGGGGCCCGGATCTGGTGATCCGGGCCCCTTGAAACACCGCTTACGGCAGCTGCGCTGCTCGCGCCTCACGCCGGTTGTCCCGGAAGTTGTTCACCCGCCGGGCCGTGGCGAAGAGGGGAATCACGGCCCCGAGGACGAGCTGGAGGGCGCATCCGGTCTGGAGCAGGAGCTGGCCGCCGGGCGCGTCGAACGCCCAGGCCGCGAGCAGCCCCATGGCGGCGACGATCCAGGAGAGCATCGCCACCGCGAGGGGGCCCCGCGGCTTCGGGTACTCCACGCGGCTGACCATGAGCCAGGCCGTGCCGATGATCGCCAGGAGCGTCGCCACGAAGGGCAGCTCAAGGAGGACGATCGAGACCACCGTCAGCGCCCCGAAGGGCGAGGGCATGCCCTGGAAGGTGCCGTCCTTCACGGTCACGCAGGAGAACCGCGCAAGCCGCAGCACCACCGCCAGGAGCACCACGATCGCGCCCACCGCCGCGACCCGCTGGTGCGCGTCGTCGGCCACCATGCCGTAGACCAGGACGAAGTACGCGGGGGCCAGACCGAAGCTGATCAGGTCCGAGAGGTTGTCCAGCTCGGCGCCCATCGGCGAGGACCGCAGCTTGCGGGCCACGAGTCCGTCGAAGAGGTCGAAGACGGCCGCGCAGAGCATCAGGATCACGGCGGTCGCGGCGGAGTGCCGCGCCATGCCGCTCTCGTTGCTGCCCTGGAGGTGCGGGATGAGGATGCCGGTGGTGGTGAAGTACACCGCCATGAAGCCGCAGGTGGCGTTGCCCAGCGTGAGCGTGTCCGCTATCGACAGGCGCAACGAGAGGGGCATCTCCTCGTCGGCCTCGTCCTCCCCGGCCTCGGGCACCCAGCCGGCCTGAGTCTCTGGATCAACCACGGTCAATGCGAGTCACCCCAGCCACGGTCTTCTGACCGACCTCGACGTCCACCTCGACACCCTCGGGGAGGTAGATGTCGACCCGCGAGCCGAAGCGGATCAGGCCGATCCGCTCGCCCTGCTCCACCTTCGTGCCCTGCGGGATGTAGGGCACGATGCGCCGCGCGACCGCGCCCGCGATCTGGATCATCTCGATGTCGCCGAGCTCGGTGTCGAAGTGCCAGACAACGCGCTCGTTGTTCTCGCTCTCCTTGTTGAACGCCGGGACGAACCCGCCGGGGATGTGCTCCACGGACGTCACGGTGCCCGCGAGGGGCGCCCGGTTGACGTGGACATTCAACGGGCTCATGAAGATGGCGACGCGGGTACGCCCGTCCTTCCACGGCATGATGCTCTGCACCACGCCGTCGGCGGGGGAGATGACCCGGCCCTGAGCGATCTCGCGCTCGGGGTCGCGGAAGAACCACAGCATGCCCGCCGCGAGCGCGGTGGCGGGCACGGCGACGGCCGCGGCAACCCCCGGCTTGGGGGAGCGTCGCGCGCGGACGAGGCTGAGCGCCGCGGTGGCGACGGTCGGCAGGAGCCACGGCGATGCTCCGCGGGCAAGGCGTCCCTGGAGAATGCCGTCGCGTGGTGCAGAGGTTTGGCTGTGGGGCATGGATGACCTTCGTAGCGGATGATGCCGCGCAGGGAATGGGGGACGGCGGCTTTCTCCGGATGCTATCGGTTGCGGGCCACAACTGGGCAAGCCAGGAAGCCGAGTCGGCGGCCGAAGAGTGCTGACAGGGTGTGATCTTCTTCGCGGAGAAATCCCCCCGAATCGGACAATCAGCCCTGGAATCGATACTCTTCGAGCAGTCGACGACCAATGATCATTTTCTGGATCTCGGCGGTACCTTCACCGATCAACAGCATCGGAGCCTCCCTGTAGAGGCGCTCGATCTCGTACTCCTTCGAGAAGCCGTAACCGCCGTGAATCCTGAACGCGTCCTCGACGACTTCCTTGCAGTACTCGGAGGCGAGGTACTTCGCCATCCCTGCTTCGAGGTCGTTTCGCTCCCCGGAGTCCTTTTTGCGTGCTGCGTTGACCATCATCGCATGGGCGGCCTCGACCTTGGTAGCCATCTCGGCCAGTTTGAACTGGATCGCCTGATGCTGGGCGATGGCTTTCCCGAAAGTGTGGCGTTGCTGGGCATATGCGACACCCAGCTCAAATGCACGCTGAGCGACGCCGCAGCCACGGGCGGCGACATTGACGCGCCCGACCTCCACTCCGTCCATCATTTGGTAAAACCCTCGGCCGGTGGTGCCGCCGAGCACACGATTGGCCGGAATTCGCAGTCCGTCCATGATGAGTTCGGTCGTATCGACGCCCTTGTATCCCATTTTGTCGATTTTGCCCGGAATCGTGAGGCCGGGGCGGACCTCGCCGAAGCCGGGCTCCTTCTCGACCAGGAAGGTCGTCATCGACTTGTGCGGAGCGGTGCCTTCGGGGTGTCCTTCGTCACTCCGGCACAGAACGGCCACCAGAGTGGACGTACCGCCGTTCGTCAACCACATCTTCTGGCCGTTGAGGACGTACTCGTCGCCGTCCTTGACGCCCTTGGACGTGATCGCCGACACATCCGAGCCGAGCCCCGGCTCCGACATGGAGAACGCGCCGCGCACCTCGCCGGCCGCCATCCGCGGCAGGAAGGTCTCCTTCTGCTCCTGCGTGCCGTGCTGCTTGAGCATGTAGGCGACGATGAAGTGCGTGTTGATGATGCCGGAGACCGACATCCAGCCCCGCGCGATCTCCTCGACGCAGAGGGCGTACGTGAGCAGGGACTCGCCCAGGCCGCCGTACTCCTCCGGGATCATCAGGCCGAAGAGGCCCAGCTCCTTCAGGCCGTCGACGATCCGCTGCGGGTACTCGTCACGGTGTTCGAGCTCGGTCGCGACCGGGATGATCTCCTTGTCGACGAAGTCCCGGACCGTGGCGAGGATCTCCCGCTGGATGTCGGTGAGACCGGCGGTCTGCGCGAGTCGGCTCATGACTGCTTCTTCTCCTGGCTCTTCGGCTCGGGGCGGCCGGGCTGCTCGCCGCCGCGCTCCTTGATGTACGTCCCGGTCGGCACCATCACCTTGCGGCGGAAGACGCAGACGAGCGTGCCGTCCTGCTTGTGGCCCCTGGTCTCCACGTAGACGATGCCGCGGTCGCTCTTGGACCTCGAAGGCGTCTTGTCGAGGACGGTGGTCTCGCCGTAGATCGTGTCGCCGTGGAAGGTGGGCGCCACGTGCTTCAGCGACTCCACCTCCAGGTTCGCGATCGCCTTGCCGGAGACGTCCGGGACGGACATGCCGAGCAGCAGCGAGTAGATGTAGTTGCCCACGACGACGTTCTTGCCGAAGTCCGTCGTGCTCTCCGCGTAGTTCGCGTCCATGTGGAGGGGGTGGTGGTTCATGGTGAGCAGGCAGAAGAGGTGGTCGTCGTACTCGGTGACCGTCTTGCCGGGCCAGTGCTTGTACACGGCACCGACTTCGAACTCCTCATAGGTGCGGCCGAACTGCATGTGTCTTACGCCTCCGGGGCCTCGAACGTGGACGTGCGGGTCATCCCGGCCGCACGGCCCTTCCCGGAGATGACGAGCGCCATCTTCCGGCTGGCCTCGTCGATCATCTCGTCGCCGAGCATCGCCGAGCCCTTCTTGCCGCCCGCCTCGGACGTGTAGTACTCGTACGCGTCCAGGATCAGCTCGGCGTGGTCGAAGTCCTCCTGCGAGGGCGAGAAGACCTCGTTGGCCGCCTCGACCTGGCCGGGGTGCAGCACCCACTTGCCGTCGAAGCCGAGGGCGGCGGCGCGGTTCGCGACCTCGCGGTAGCCGTCGACGTTCTTGATCTGGAGGTAGGGGCCGTCGATCGCCTGGAGGTCGTTGGCGCGGGCGGCCATCAGGATCTTCATCAGGATGAAGTGGTAGGCGTCGGCCGGGTAGCCCGGCGGCTGCTCGCCGACGACCAGGGACTTCATGTTGATGGACGCCATGAAGTCGGCCGGGCCGAAGATGATGGTCTCCACGCGCGCGGAGGCCTCGGCGATGGCGTTGACGTTGTTCAGGCCCCGCGCGTTCTCGATCTGCGCCTCGATGCCGATCTTGCCGACCTCGAAGCCCATGGTCTTCTCGATCTGTGTGAGCAGCAGGTCGAGCGCCACCACCTGGTCGGCGGTCTGCACCTTCGGCAGCATGATGCAGTCGAGGTTCTGGCCCGCTCCCTCGACGACGGTGACGACGTCGCGGTAGGTCCACTCGGTCGTCCAGTCGTTGACGCGCACGACCCGCGTCTTGCCCGTCCAGTCGCCTTCGTTGAGGAACTTCACGATGGTGTGCCGGGCCTCGGGCTTGGCCAGCGGGGCGCAGGCGTCCTCCAGGTCCAGGAAGACCTGGTCGGCGGGGAGGCCCTGGGCCTTCTCCAGGAAGCGCGGGTTCGAGCCCGGTACGGCCAGACAGGAGCGCCGGGGGCGGAGACGGTTCACGGTCATGCGGGGACCTCCAGTGGGTCGAGCTTGTTCGCTTTCCGGATCTCGTCGACGATACGGCCGATGATCTCCGTGATGCCGAAGTCCTTGGGGGTGAAGACGGCGGCCACACCCGCCGCGAGGAGGTCCTCGGCGTCGCTGTTGGGGATGATGCCTCCCGCGATCACGGGAATGTCCGGGGCACCCGCCTCGCGCAGGCGCTCCAGGACGTCCGGCACCAGCTCGGCGTGCGAGCCGGAGAGGATCGAGAGGCCCACCGCGTGCACGTCCTCGGCGAGGGCGGCGTCGACGATCTGCTCGGGGGTGAGCCTGATGCCCTGGTAGACCACCTCGAAGCCGGCGTCACGCGCGCGCACCGCGATCTGCTCGGCGCCGTTGGAGTGGCCGTCGAGGCCGGGCTTGCCGACCAGGAAGCGGAGCTTGCCGGTGCCGAGGTCACCGGCCGTCCGCGCCACCTTCTCGCGGACCAGGGCCAGCGGCGTGCCTTCCTCCGCAGTGACGGCGACGGGGGCGCTGGAGACGCCCGTGGGGGCCCGGAACTCGCCGAAGACCTCCCGCAGGGCGCCCGCCCACTCGCCGGTCGTCACGCCCGCGCGGGCGCACTCCAGGGTGGCCTCCATGAGGTTGCCGGTGCCCGCGGCGACCTCCTTGAGCCGCTGAAGGGCCTTGCACGGGCGCGGGTGGTTGAACGGCGGCTGGTAGCGGCTGTCGCGCCAGGTCTTCAGGGCGGCGGTGACCCGGGCCTCGACGGCCGGGTCGACCGTCATGATCGCCGCGTCCAGGTCGGCGGTGAGCGGGCTCGGCTCGGTGGACTCGTAGGAGTTCACGCCGACGATCTTCTCGTCGCCCGACTCGATGCGGGCCCTGCGCTCGGCGTGCGAGGAGACGAGCTGCGACTTGAGGTAGCCGGACTCCACGGCGGCCATCGCGCCGCCCATCTCCTCGATGCGCGCCATCTCGGCGAGGGACTCCTCGACCAGTGCCGCCACCTTGGCCTCGATGACGTGCGAGCCCGCGAAGATGTCCTCGTACTCCAGGAGGTCGCTCTCGTGCGCGAGGACCTGCTGGATGCGGAGCGACCACTGCTGGTCCCAGGGGCGGGGCAGGCCGAGCGCCTCGTTCCAGGCGGGGAGCTGCACGGCACGCGCGCGTGCGTCCTTGGAGAGGGTGACGGCCAGCATCTCCAGGACGATGCGCTGGACGTTGTTCTCCGGCTGGGCCTCGGTGAGCCCGAGGGAGTTGACCTGCACGCCGTAGCGGAAGCGGCGCTGCTTGGGGTTCTCGATGCCGTACCGCTCGCGCGTGACCTGGTCCCAGATCCGCCCGAACGCCCGCATCTTGCACATCTCCTCGATGAAGCGGACACCCGCGTTCACGAAGAAGGAGATGCGGGCCACGACGTCCCCGAACTTCTCCTCGGGGACCTGCCCGGAGTCGCGCACGGCGTCGAGGACCGCGATGGCGGTGGACATCGCGTACGCGATCTCCTGGACCGGCGTGGCCCCCGCCTCCTGGAGGTGGTAGGAGCAGATGTTGATGGGGTTCCACTTGGGGATGTGGGCCACCGTGTACGTGATCATGTCGGTGGTCAGGCGCAGGGAGGGGACCGGCGGGAAGACGTGCGTCCCGCGGGAGAGGTACTCCTTGACGATGTCGTTCTGCGTCGTCCCCTGGAGCGTGCTGATGTCGACGCCCTGCTCCTCCGCGACCACCTGATAGAGCGCCAGGAGCCACATGGCGGTGGCGTTGATCGTCATCGAGGTGTTCATCTGGTCCAGGGGGATGTCCTGGAACAGCCGCCGCATGTCACCGAGGTGCGAGACCGGCACGCCGACCCGGCCGACCTCGCCGCGGGCGAGGATGTGGTCGGGGTCGTAGCCGGTCTGCGTGGGCAGGTCGAACGCGACCGAGAGGCCCGTCTGCCCCTTGGCGAGGTTGCGCCGGTACAGCTCGTTGGACGCCTCCGCCGTGGAGTGACCGGCGTAGGTCCGCATCAGCCACGGCCGGTCCTTCTGACGCTCTGTCATGTTCCGGTGCTCCTTGCGGGTTCAGACGTTCCGGAAGCGGTTGATCGCGTCGATGTGCTGGGCCCGCTTCTCCGGGTCGCGGACGCCGAGGCCCTCGCGGGGTGCGAGCGCGAGGACGCCGACCTTGCCCTGGTGGAGGTTGCGGTGCACGTCGAAGGCGGCCTGGCCGGTGTCTTCGAGGGAGTACACCTTGGAGAGGGTGGGGTGGATCTTGCCCTTGGCGATCAGGCGGTTGGCCTCCCACGCCTCGCGGTAGTTGGCGAAGTGCGAGCCGATGATGCGCTTGAGGGACATCCACAGGTAGCGGTTGTCGTACTCGTGCATGTAGCCCGAGGTCGAGGCGCAGGTGGTGATGGTGCCGCCCTTGCGGGTGACGTAGACCGAGGCGCCGAAGGTCTCGCGGCCCGGGTGCTCGAAGACGATGTCGATGTCCTCGCCGCCGGTGAGCTCGCGGATGCGCTTGCCGAAGCGCTTCCACTCCTTGGGGTCCTGGGTCCGCTCGTCCTTCCAGAACCTGTAGCCCTCGGCGTTGCGGTCGATGACCGCCTCGGCGCCCATCGAGCGGCAGATCTCCGCCTTCTGCGGGCTGCTCACCACGCAGATGGGGTTGGCGCCGCCGGCCAGCGCGAACTGGGTGGCGTACGAGCCGAGACCGCCGCTCGCGCCCCAGATCAGCACGTTGTCACCCTGCTTCATCCCGGCGCCGTTGCGGGAGACGAGCTGGCGGTAGGCGGTGGAGTTCACCAGGCCGGGCGAGGCCGCCTCCTCCCAGCTGAGGTGGTCCGGCTTCGGCATGAGCTGGTTGGACTTCACGAGCGCGATCTCGGCGAGCCCGCCGAAGTTGGTCTCGAAGCCCCAGATGCGCTGCTCGGGGTCGAGCATCGTGTCGTTGTGGCCGTCGGAGGACTCGAGCTCGACGCTCAGGCAGTGCGCGACGACCTCGTCACCGGGGTTCCACGCGTTCACGCCGGGGCCGGTGCGCAGGACGACGCCCGCGAGGTCGGAGCCGATGATGTGGTACGGCAGGTCGTGCCGCTTGGTGAGCTCGCTCAGCCGGCCGTAGCGCTCCAGGAAGCTGAAGGTGGAGACGGGCTCGAAGATCGAGGTCCACACGGAGTTGTAGTTGACCGAGGAGGCCATGACGGCCACCAGGGCCTCGCCGGGGCCGAGTTCGGGGACCGGCACGTCGTCCAGGTGGATCGACTTGCGCGGGTCCTTGTCGCGGGTCTCCAGGCCCGCGAACATCTCCGCCTCGTCCTTGTGCACGGTGATCGCGCGGTACGAGTCGGGCAGGGGGAGAGCGGCGAAGTCGGCGGACTTGGCGTCCGAGGACTGAATCGCGTCCAGGATTTCCTTCACGGTGTGCCTCCGGCGAAGAAACGCTTCGAGGGAAAGCGTTGCTTGAGGGTTGCGTCGGGGTGCTTGGAGTGCTGGTGGTGCTGTGGAGGTGTGCCGTCGGTTCGGCGAAGGGTGGTGCTCGGCGACGCCTTGGTGGGGCGCGGGAGGTGCCTGTGACGCAGGCGTCCGGGCGCTCAGGCCGTGGCTTGAGGGGACAGCCGACGTACGAATGATCGCTGTACGCCGGCCGCCCGGACACCTTCAACGTATGGCACCGCGTGCCAGTGGGCAAGACACTGGGTGCCAGAATTTTTTGACCGATGATCGATCAGTGCAGGTCAGAGGGGTGCGCGGCACGGCAGAGAGGGCGCTACCGGTCGGTAGCGCCCCCTCGTATACCCAGGACGAACTAGGTCAAATGGTGACTACAGAACATCCACGGGCACCCTATTCACTACTCCGTAGGCACCCTACGAACGCTCGCGCAGCGCCTTCTCGATGGTCCGCATGACCTCGTCGAGCGGCGCGTCCGTGCGCGCCACCGTGACGAGCACCTCACCGTGCGCGGAGGCCGTCGCGGGCGCCGAGGCGGGCAGGGTCTCGCGCCCCGCGCCGATGCCGGTGCCGAAGGTCCTGCGGACGATCGCGAAGGCGTGGTCGAGCTGCGTCTCCACGTCGCCCTGGCCGCCGGCCCGCAGCCAGCGGCGCAGGACGTGGTTGTGGGCCGTGACCACGGCGGAGGCAGCGACCTCGGCGAGCAGCGGGTCGTCGTTGCCGTCGTGGTGCGCCTGCTCGTCGAAGTGGCCGAGCAGATAGCGCGTGAAGAGCCGTTCGTAGCGGGCCACCGAGGCGATCTCGCGCTCGCGGAGCGTGGGCACCTCGCGGGTGAGGCGGTAGCGCTCCACGGAGACCGCGGGCGAGGCCGCGTACATCTTCATGACTTCCTTGATGCCGCGGCACACCGTGTCCAGCGGGTGCTCGTGCGGGGGAGCGGCGTTGAGCACCGCCTCCGCGCGGATCAGGGTGTCGTCGTGGTCGGGGAAAATCGCTTCTTCCTTGGAGCGGAAGTGCCGGAAGAAGGTCCGGCGGGCGACCCCGGCGGCGGCGGCGATCTCGTCGACCGTCGTCGCCTCGTACCCCTTGGACGCGAAGAGCTCCATGGCCGCGGCCGCCAGCTCCCTGCGCATCTTGAGCCGTTGGGCGGCGGCGCGGCTGCCCGCCGCGCTCTCGGGAGCGTCGGGCGTAGCGGGCGTACGTGAGGACTTGGCGGCCTTGGACATGCCACGAACGTACTGCATATGCGCGCCGCGGTGCTGCGGAGGGAGCGGGCCGCCCGAGGGTTCGAGCAGCCCGCCCCAGTCCGTCCGTTCGTCCGCGCGATCCCCGTCCGGCTCAGCGCCGGGCATATTCGCGGAAACCCCGGCCCGTCTTGCGGCCGAGGCAGCCCGCGGCCACCAGGTGTTCGAGCAGCGGCGCCGGGGCCAGGCCCGGGTCGCGGAACTCGCGGTGCAGGACCTTCTCGATGGCGAGCGAGACATCCAGGCCGACGACGTCGAGGAGCTCGAAGGGGCCCATCGGGTAGCCGCCGCCGAGCTTCATGGCGGCGTCGATGTCGTCGAGCGAGGCGTAGTGCTCCTCGACCATCTTGATCGCGTTGTTGAGGTAGGGGAACAGCAGCGCGTTCACGATGAACCCGGCGCGGTCGCCGCAGTCCACCGGGTGCTTGCGGATGCTCTCGCAGACCTCGCGGACGGTGGCGTGCACGTCGTCGGCGGTCAGCACGGTACGGACCACCTCGACGAGCTTCATCGCCGGGGCCGGGTTGAAGAAGTGCATGCCGATCACGTCGCGCGGGCGCGTGGTGGCGCGGGCACAGGCCACCACCGGCAGCGAGGAGGTGGTCGTCGCGAGGATCGCGCCGGGCTTGCAGACCTTGTCGAGCGCCGCGAAGAGCTGCTGCTTGACCTCCAGGTCCTCGGCGATGGCCTCCAGGGCCAGGTCGACGTCGGCGAACGCCTCGTACGAGGCGGCCGTGGTGACGCGCTCCAGGGTCTCGGCCGCCGCCGAGGCCGTCAGGCGGCCCTTGTCGACCGAGCGGGCGAGGGACTTCCCGATCCGGGCCTTGGCGGCGGCGGCCTTCTCCTCGCTGCGGGCGGCGAGGACCACGTCGTAGCCCGCCTTGGCGAAGACCTCCGCGATGCCGGACGCCATCGTGCCCGAGCCCGCGACGCCCACGGAGCGCACCGCGCGGCCCTGGACGCGCCGCTCGCCCGCGTGCGGGGTCAGCGCGTCGTCGACCACCTCCTCGCTGCCGGGGGCGGCGTAGGTGTAGAAGCCCCGGCCCGCCTTGCGCCCGGTCAGACCCGCCTCGCTGAGCTGCTTGAGGATGGGCGCGGGGGCGTGCAGCCGGTCGCGGGACTCGGCGTACATGGCGTCGAGGACCGTGCGGGCGGTGTCCACGCCGATCAGGTCGAGCAGCGCCAGCGGGCCCATCGGCAGGCCGCAGCCCAGCTTCATGGCGGCGTCGATGTCCTCGCGGGAGGCGTACTTCGCCTCGTACATCGACGCGGCCTGGTTGAGGTAGCCGAAGAGCAGGCCGTCGGCGACGAAGCCGGGGCGGTCGCCGACCGCGACGGGCTCCTTGCCGAGGGCCTGGGCCAGCTCGGTGACGGCGGCGACGGCGGCGGGCGCGGTCAGGACGGAGGAGACGACCTCGACGAGCTTCATGGCGGGCGCCGGGTTGAAGAAGTGCAGGCCCAGCACGCGCTCGGGGCGCGCCGATTCGGCGGCCAGACGCGTCACGGAGAGCGCGTTGGTGCCGGTGGCGATGATCGTGTCCGGGCGCACCACGGCGTCGAGGCCGCGGATGGTCTGCTGCTTGAGCTCGTAGGTCTCGGGGACGACCTCGATGACGAGATCGGCCTCGGCGGCGGCCTGGAGGTCGGTGAAGGTACGGAAGCGGGCCAGGATGTCCCGCCGCTCCTCGTCGGTGAGGCGTTCGCGGCGCACCGCGCGGGCGGTCGAGGCCTCCAGGGCGGCGACCGCGCGGGTGGCCGCGGCCTGGCTGATGTCGATGCCGATGACCTCGCGGCCCGCGGCGGCCAGGACCTCGGCGATGCCGGTGCCCATCGTGCCGAGCCCGACGACGGCGACGGTGTTCAAGGGAGCGTCCATGGGTGGACTCCAGGAGGAGAGTGACGACTGAGGGGCGCACGCGGGCGTCCTAAGCACGCGGCGTGCGGAAGTGCTGCTGCCTGTCGCGTCCGGGCGGCGGCGTCGCCGCGCGCACCGGTGAGGAGTCGACGGGCCCTGTCCCGGAGCCGACGTCGTACTGAGGTACCTGAAGTACCGAACCGACCAACACCCGCGATGGCTGCGTCACCAGGCCACCGCGAGAAAGGGAACTGCTACGGGGAGTGTGCCCCGCTCAGATGAGATTAACCGGCGAGTAACGAGCGCGCCAGTGTCGAGTCCACGTCAGTCCCTGTGATCTACGTCGCCGCCCCGCGAAGGGCCATTAGGCTCACGGCCATGGATGAGGAGTTGCGGACGGTGACGGCGCGTTTACGCCGGGAGGCGGAGGCCTCGCCGGAACAGGTGCGGCTTTACGAGAAGCTGCTGGCCACGGCGGATCTCGATGAGCTGGCCGAGATCCTTGTCGCGCCGGGACAGCCCTTGTGGGCCCGGGAGCTCGCGGCCGTCCGGCTCGGCGTCGCGGGCGACCGCAGGGCTTTCGAGTCCCTGGTCCTGCTCCTCAACCACCGCGATCCGCCCCGGTGCGCCGCCGCGGCCCACGCCCTGGCGCGCCTCGGCGACCCGCGCACCGCACGCGCGGCGGCGGCCCTCGCGACCAATGAACTCCGCGTCGCCTACGCCCTCCATCCCGTACGCCTGCTCACCGAGCTGCGCGCCCCGGAGTCGGCCCCCGCCCTGATCACCACCCTCGAACGCAGGCTCGTCCCGCACGATCCCTTCGGCAAGATCGCCCTGGCCCCCCCCCCCCCCCCCCCCCCCGGGCCTCGGCGCCCTCGACGCAGGCCAGGGCGATC
>NZ_JASKYR010000309.1:0-8995 GCF_041028215.1 Streptomyces flavofungini | reverse complement strand
GGGCCCCCGCACCGCGAGCAACCACAACCGCAACCACAACGGCAGCGGCAACAACCACAACCGCAACGGCGGCGGCAGCCGCCTACTCCGCCACCACCGGCGTCGGCGTGCACAACGCGTACGAGAAGGTGAAGTACCCCTACTTCGCCGACGCCCTCGACTCCGGCGCCGCCATGCTGGAGCTGGACGTGTGGACCAACGTGTTCGGCAGCGGCTGGCGCGTCTCGCACAGCAACCCGCTGGGCAACGACAACAACTGCGAGAACGCGCGGAGCGCGGCCGAACTGCGCACCAAGCCCCGCAACCAGAGCCTCGCCGGATGTCTGCGTGACATCCGGAGCTGGCACGACGCCCACCCCGGCCACCGGCCCGTCGTCCTGAAGGTGGAGCTGAAGGACGGCTTCCTCGCCAACAGGGGCCGCGGGCCCGCCGACCTCGACACCCTGCTGAAGAACGCGCTCGGCGACGCCGTCTACCGGCCGGGCCAGCTCGCCGCGGGACACGCCACCCTGGACGACGCGGTACGCGCCAAGGGCTGGCCGGACCGCGCCGACCTGGCGGGGAAGTTCGTCGTGGAGCTGATACCGGGCACCGTCGAGCAGGGCAACCCCGCCGACACCCTGTGGACCGACCGCGAGTACGCCACCCACCTGCGCGACCTCGCCGCCGCGGGCCGCCTCGGCGACGCCGCCGCCTTCCCCGCCGTACTCGGCGCGGAGGCGGGCGACCCGCGCGGACGGTACACGGACGCGTCGATCCGGCCGTGGTTCGTGCTCTTCGACGGCGACGCGTCAAAGTACGCGGGCGGCACCATAGACACCAAGTGGTACGCCGACCGGCGCTACCTGGTCGTCATGACCGACGCGCACAACGTCGCCCCCGCCATCGACGGCACCCGGCCGACCGAGGCCCAGGCCGCCGAACGCGTCGCGCTGCTCGCGCGGCGGCACGCCAGCATCGTGTCGGCCGACTGGTATCCGCTGCCGGGCGTCCTGTCGACCGTGCTGCCGCGCGGCTGACCATCCGCCCCACCGGCCAGGCCAGGGCCGCTCAGGGCTGGATGCGGACCCAGACCGGCGCGTGGTCCGACCCCGCCGCGTCCCCGCGGACCGCCGGGTCGCCGTCCTCCACCGAGGGCAGCGACCCGGCCCCGGCCCCGGGCGCGCCCGTCCCCGCCGACCGGGCGTGGTCGAGCAGGCCACGGCTCAGCAGCACATGGTCGATGAGCTCGCGGCGGCCCGCGTGGATGCGGGAGAAGCGCTGCTCCGGCGGGATCATCGGGGCGACGTTCCACATCCGGGCCGCGTCGCCCTTGTCGGGGCGGTCGTGGCCGGGCGTGCCGATCTCGGAGCCCGGCGGGCCGAGGAGTATCTGCGTCGTCGCGGCGCCCTCCTCCGCGTTGAGGTCGCCGAGCACGGCGAGGTCGTGCTCCCTGCCGTCACCGTGCAGCAGCTCGTCCGTGAGCGCGCGGACCACGGTCGCCTCGGCGGCGCGGCGGCCGAGCGCGTAGGCCGCGTACCGGGCGCGCTCGCCCTCGTCGCGCGGCTGGAAACGGCCGCCGGGGTAGGAGAGCAGCTTCGACTTCAGATGGCAGACCACCACGTCGAAGAAGAAGGCCCGCGTCGACACCGTCACCGCGAGCACCCCGCGCCCGGACCGCCGCGTCGTCCGCCCCGCGTCGTCGACCTGCACGGGACGCAGCGGCTCGGGGAAGTCCCGCTCGTCGGCGATGGCGGAGACCGGCAGGGTGGTCAGGAACCCGACGCGGATGCCGCGCTCGTCCGGGTGCGCGGAGAGGGTGACGTGCCAGGTGCCCTCAAGCAGGCCCGCCAGGTCTTCCAGGGCCGCGGGATCGCCGACCTCCTGCACCCCGAGGACGCTCGGCCGCAGCGCGCCGACGGTCGCCGCGAGCGAGGCCAGCTTCGCCTCGTACGCCGCCTTGTCGCGGGGCCCGTAGGGGCCGCCGGGCCGGTAGAGGTTCTCCAGGTTCCATGTGCCGATGAGCATGACCGACTCCCTCGTCCGGACTCCCCTGTCCGCTCGCCCCTCGGCCCCAACGGCGGGTGAGGCCAGCGGCCCCATCGGCGGGTGAGGCCAGCGTGCCCGCGAAAACGTCTCCGCGACAGGGCCGCCGGAGGCGCACTCGCACTACCGTGAACAGATGACGCCGCCTCCCGCGCAGGGCCCGCCCGGACCGGCCGCGCCCGGCCCCGCCAGGCCCGCCGACCTCCTCATCACCGGCTGCACGGCCCTGACCCACGGCCCCGACGGGGAGATCGTCTTCGTCGAGGACGCCGTCATCGCCGTACGCGACGGGCGCATCGCCTCCGTCTCGGCGGACGACTCGGCCGATGTCTCGGCAGACCTCTTGGCCGATGTCTCAGCTGACGTCCCGGCCGAGGGCGCGGGGGCGGCCGTCGAACACATCGACGGGCGCGGCTGCGTCGCCCTCCCCGGACTGATCAACTGCCATACGCACACCCCGATGGTGGCCCTGCGCGGCCTCGCCGAGGACCTGCCCGCCCCTGCGTGGTTCAACGACTGGATCTGGCCGGTCGAGAGCAATCTGACCGAGCGGGTGATCGAGCTAGGCGCCCGGCTCGCCTGCGCCGAGATGATCCGGGGCGGCGTCACCACCTTCGCCGACCACTACTTCGCCATGGACACGGTGGCCGACGTCACCGCGGAGACCGGCCTGCGCGCCCTTCTCGGCCAGGCCTTCTTCAGCTCGCAGGGCCCCGAGGGCCGGGCCGCCTCGCTCGATTTCGCGCTGCGGCGGCGCGGGACGGCGGGCGGCCGGATCACCACCTGCCTCGCCCCGCACGCCCCTTACACCGTCGACGGCACCGACCTCGCCGCCACCGCTGGACTCGCCCGGGAACACGGCCTGCCGGTCCACATCCACGCCGCCGAGAACCGCGCGCAGACCGACAACAGCCTGGCCAGACACGGCTACACCCCCATCGAGGCCCTGGCGCGCGCCGGGCTGCTCGCCGATGACGTGGATCTGCTCATCGCCCACGCCACCGGCCTCGACACCGCCCGCGACCTGCCCTTGCTGCGCCGGGCGGGCGGACGTGCCGCCGTGGCGTCCGCGCCGCGCGGCTATCTGAAGTTCGGCTGGGACACGACACCCGTACGGGCGCTGCGCTCGGCCGGCGTCCCGGTCGGCCTGGCCACGGACGGTGCCGCCTCCAACAACACCCTCGACGTATGGGAGTCCATGGCGCTCACGGCTCTCGTCCAGAAGCGGTCCGAGCGGGACCCCACCTGGCTGACCGCCCGCCAGGCGCTCGACCACGCCACCCTCCAGAGCGCACGGGCCGTCGGCCTCGCGGGGAGGGCCGGAAGCCTCGCCGAGGGGCTGCGGGCCGACATCGTCCTCGTCGATCTGTCCGGTCCGCACACCCGGCCCGTGCACGACCTCGCCGCCACCCTCGTGCACAGCGCGCGCTCGGCGGACGTCCGCACCACGATCGTGGACGGCCGGGTGCTGATGCGCGACCGCGAGCTGCTGACCGTCGATGTGGAGTCGGTCGCCGGGGAGTTGGGCGCGCTCCTGCCCGGCCTTGTCGACCGGAGCCATGGGAGGCGCGTCCAGGAGTACGAGGGCTGAGGCGCCCCGAGCCGTCCGCATGCCCTGCTTAGGGTGGAGGCATGGCGATCACCACACAACAGGACGCGGACCGGCCCGAGCCGGAGGAAAACGGGCCGGAGGGCAACGGGCCGGACGGAAGCGGGCCGGAGGCAACCAGGCCCGACCAGCCCAAGCCCGAGCCCGAGCCCGAGCCCGACCGCCTCGACCTCGCCCGCGACACCACCGGCCATGTCGCGCTCGGCCACGGCATCCACTACTGCCTCGGCGCACCCCTGGCCCGCCTGGAGACCGAGACCGCGCTCGCCGCCCTCGTCGAACGCTTCCCGCGCCTCGCGCTCGCCGTGCCGAGGGACGCTTTGCGGTGGCGTCCGTCCATCCGGACCAGGGGACTTCTCCGGCTTCCGGTGACTTTCTGAGAATTCCCCGCCGGGAGCGATGAGTTCCACGCACGCCGCGGGTCCACCCTTCGCCGAGGTACGCCCGAAGGGTGGAGGAGACACGCCATGGGACTTCCGGACATCGTCACGCGTGCGCAGTGGCACATCGCGCGTGAGGAGTTGCTGGCCAAGGAGAAGGCGGCCACCCGCGCCCGCGACGCGCTCAACGCAGAGCGGCGCGGGCTGCCGATGGTGGAGGTCGACGAGGAGTACTACTTCGACGGCTCGGACGGCAAGGCCACGCTGCTCGACCTCTTCGACGGCCGGGATCAGCTCATCGTCTACCACTTCATGTTCGCGCCCGAGTGGGAGGCGGGCTGCCGCAGCTGCTCCGGCTTCCTCGACCAGATCGGGCACCTCGCGCACCTGCGGGCCCGGTCCACCAACTTCGTCGCGGTCTCCCGCGCGCCGTTCACCAAATTGCTCGCCTTCAAGGCGCGCATGGGCTGGACGGTGCCCTGGTTCTCGACCAACGGCGGGGACTTCAACCACGACTTCGGGGCCTCGTCCGACGAGGAGCCCCACGACGTGCCCGCGATCAACTGCTTCCTGCGGGACGGCGAGCGGATCTTTCACACGTACGCCACCTTCGCCCGTGGACTCGACGGACTCGGCTCCACCAGCAGCCTCCTCGACCTCACCGCCCTCGGCCGGCAGGAGGAGTGGGAGCGCCCGAGTGGCCGGGCGTCGGCGCTGGGAGCCCCCGCGGGCAGCGCGCGGGTGCGCTACCACGACGAGTACGAGGACTGAGCCCCCGGGAGAACCCCGGGATCCGCCTCAACTCCGTTGCGGTTCGGTCACATCGCGAGCCCCCGGAGCGTTCCGCGCGTTCTTCTCCGTAGAAGAGGCGGCACCGAGACCTTCGGTCCGCGTACGGAACGGCACGGGGGGACAGGAACCATGATGAACGGACGCACGGTGCTGGAGCGTTTCCCGGCGGGCGGGCCGCGCGGGTCGTGGCCCGCGGAGGAGTTCGCGCGGGCCCGCCGGGACGAGGGACAGCGCGCGGAGGTCGTGATGGACCTCGCGTCGGACGCCTTCCTGGTGGTCGTGCGCGAGCCCGAGCCCGCCATGGCCGCGTGAGCCGCACGGGCTCACGAGTAGGCCCGTGACCACCCGGGGGTCGTCCCCGTCTCGCCGCACAGCGCCAGATACAGCGGGATCGGCGGGGTGTAGGGGACGCCGCCCTCCGGGCGGTTGATCAGCACCGGACGGCGGCATCCCGCGTCCCTGACCACCGCGCCCGCCGAGTAGGCGACCGGCGCGGGCCACTCCATGGCCACGTCGGAGTCCGCGGGCACGATCCACCACCAGCGCGGCCCGTCCTCGTACACGCATCCGACCCGTGGCAGGCGGTCCATCAGCCGGGGGCCGAGCCGCGCGGGCACCGACACCGCGTCGCAGCCGAGCGGTTCGGTCATGCCCTCGGGCAGATGGAGCCGGAGGGGCGTCGGTGCCGGGGCTCCGGCGCGCTGTCTCTGCCGGGAGAGCCCGACGAGCGTGCCCAGGTCCAACGGTCGCACCGTACCCGCGCTCACACAGCTCCCGCCCGCGTCACTGCCACGCTCGACTCACCCGTTCTCCGTGCCCGCCGCCGTCGTTCCCCGCCGGCGCCCTCGCGACCGGCCTACGTCCACGCCGTCGCTTCCGTCACTCGTCGCAACTCCGCCCACACCGTCCGCCCGTTCCCGGGCCCCGCGTCGTGGACGCCCCACGCGCTGCTCACCGCATCGACGAGAAGCAATCCCCTCCCGTGCTCCTCGTCCATCCCCCTTCGCGCCGGGCGCGGCATCCCTGAACCGCAGCCCTCGTCGCGCACGGTTATTCGCAGCTTCTCCGACTCCGCGCACAACTCGCAGATGATCCGCCGGCTCGCGGTGTGCACCACGGCATTGGTGACCAGTTCGGAGAGGATGAGAGCCGCCGCTTCGCAGGCGTCCTCGTCCCGCACGGCCCACACACCGAACTGCGCGCGCATCAGGCGTCTGGCCTGGGCGACGGAGCCCGGATGAGGGGCGAGCACGAAACTGACGCAGACCTCGGCGGCATCGTCCGGCCGGACCTGGGCGAGAACGCCAAGGCGGCCTTCGGCGGCTTCGGTTCCTAACGGCGCGGGCGGAGTCACGCTCTCCACTATCGCCCCGTCCGGAACACCTTGGCAAGACCCACTCTGAAAAGTGCACAGTGGCGTGTTCCTCCGAGAGTGCGCATGGCACACTGCTCGCAAGAGCTCGCGGTGCGGTGTGCGTCGTCACAGCGCGGAGTCAGGTGGAGGTAGAAGACGTGAGCGAACCGCGGTCCGCGCCGACCGTCGGGCAGGTCGTTCTCGGTCGTCGCCTTCAGGACCTGCGTGAGAGCGCGGGCCTGAAGCGCGAGGAGGCCGCGAAGATCCTGCGCGTCGCCCCCGCCACCGTCCGCCGGATGGAGACGGCCGAGGTCGCGCTGAAGATCCCGTACCTCCAGCTCCTGCTCAAGGCGTACGGCGTCGCCGACGACGAGGCCGAGGCCTTCGTGACGCTCGCCGAGGAGGCCAACAAGCCCGGCTGGTGGCAGCGGTTCCACGACATCCTGCCCGGCTGGTTCAGCATGTACGTGAGCCTGGAGGGCGCGGCCAGCCTGATCAGGTCCTACGAACCGCACTTCGTGCCCGGCCTGCTCCAGACCGAGGAGTACGCCCGCCGCGTGATGCGCTCCGGCGCCATAGGCCAGACCCGGCCCGCCGACATCGAGCGGTATGTGGCGCTGCGCATGGAGCGCCAGTCGCTGCTGACCCGCGAGGACGCGCCCCGGCTCTGGGTCGTGATGGACGAGACCGCGCTGCGCAGGCCCGTGGGGGAGCCCGAGGTGATGCGCGCCCAGCTCGACCGGCTCCTCGAAGCCACCGAACTGCCCCATGTCACGCTTCAGGTCGCGCCGTTCTCGGCGGGCCCGCACCCCGGAACGTACGGACCGTTCGTGATCTTCCGCTTCGCCATGGCGGAGCTTCCCGACATGGTCTACAGCGAGTACCTGACCGGCGCCGTCTATCTGGACGCGCGCACCGAGGTGGCCACCCACCTGGAGGTCATGGACCGCATGGCGGCTCAGGCCGCCACCGCACAACGCACGAAGGACTTCCTCCGGGACGTCCGCAAGGAGCTGTGACACATGGACCGACACCGAGCCGGAACCCGCCCCACCGGTCCGCGTTCACCCGGGGCCCGCGACGACTCGCGCAGCGAGAACCGCGGGGAGTCCCGCATCTACAACGGCATGCCCGCACGTGAGCTGGGCAGCGACGGCTGGCACAAGCCGTGGAGCGGCGGGAACGGCGGGAACTGCCTGGAGGCCATGAAGCTGGCCGACGGCAGGGTCGCGGTGCGCCAGTCGGCCGACCCGGACGGCCCCGCGCTCATCTACACCTACGGCGAGATCAACGCGTTCATCCAGGGGGCCAAGGCGGGCGAGGCCGACTTCCTCCTCTCCTGACCTCCGTAACCCGTCACCTCCGTAACCCGTTCCGACTTCCTGGCTTTGTGGAGCTGCCGTGACCGACCCGTCGTACATCGACACCAGCAAGCCGCACCCCGCACGGATGTACGACTGGTTCCTGGGCGGCAAGGACAACTACCCGGTGGACGAGGAGATGGGCCGGCAGCTCGTCGCCATGGACGGGCGCGTGCTCACCATGGCGCGCAACAACCGCGCCTTCATGCAGCGTGCCACGCGCTGGCTCGCGGGCGCGGGGATACGGCAGTTCCTCGACATCGGCACCGGCATTCCGACCGAGCCGAACCTCCACCAGATCGCGCAGGAGATCGCCCCCGAGACGCGCGTCGTCTACTGCGACAACGACCCGATCGTCCTCGCCCACGCCGAGGCCCTGCTGCGCTCGACGCCGCAGGGCGTCACGGAGTACATCCAGGCGGACTTCCGCGAACCGGAGAAGATCCTCGAAGAGGCCTCCCAGGTCCTGGACTTCGGCAAGCCCATCGCCCTGTCACTGGTGGCGCTGCTGCACTTCATCTCCGCCGAGGACGGCGCGTACGAGCTGGTGGAACGCATGATGCGCGCCCTGCCGCCGGGCAGCCACCTCATGCTGTCGCACGGCACGGGCGACTTCACGCCGGGCACGGCCGAGGAGGCCGCCCGGCTCTACAAGGCGCGCGGCATGACCCTCGCCCTGCGCTCGCGGGCAGAGGTGGCGAGGTTCTTCGCCGGGTACGAGTTCGTCGAACCCGGCGTCGCCATCATCGACCGGTGGAAGCCGGAGCTCGGCGAGCGGGTGACGGACTCGACGCAGGGACCCGTCCCCGGGTACGCGGCGGTGGCCCGCAAGCCCTGAGCCCGGGTGCCGGGTGCCGGGCGGGGGTCAGGTCAGGGCCAGGATGATCGAGGCCGCCGCGCCCAGGGAGGCGACGGTGCGGACGTGGTTGTACGCGGTCCACTCGCGGACGTACCCACGCCAGTACGCCGCGCCCTCCTCGCTCTCCGGGTCCACCTCGGCGAGGGCTTCGTTGCGCGGGACGTTCGCCGCGACGGTCACGCCGAAGCAGCCGACGAGGTAGAGCACGCAGCCGATGAGCAGCCCGGCGGTGCCGTCCTCCGGCCAGAGCACGAACGTCACGACAGCGAGCACCAGGCAGAGCCCCGCGGCCCCCAGGAAGATGGCCATGAACCACGGGTTGACCGCGGTGACGTTGATCGCGTTCATCGCGGCGATGCCCTGGGCCGGGGGCAGCGCGGCCAGCCCCCTCATCACGAACGTCGAGAACGCGGCGAAGGCTCCGGCGGCGAGACCGCAGGCCAGCGCCCCGAGCACGGCGAGCACGAAGTACGGTCCGTCGATCATGGCGACTCCCGGAGAGATGTGGGCCGTTGCGTCGAAGAGGCGGGCCGCGAGTGATCCTGCATCGCCGACCGCGTAGGGACAAGTCAATTGCCCGGCACCGGCCTTGGCCATACGAGGTCGGCGATGCAG
>NZ_JASKYR010000308.1:0-7866 GCF_041028215.1 Streptomyces flavofungini | reverse complement strand
ACCCCACGATCCCGGAGCCGACGCCGACGGACCCGACGCCCGACTAACCCGAACCCGACGGATCCGGAGCCGACGGATCCGGAGCCGACGGACCCGAACCCGACGGACCCGCAGCCGACGGACCCGGGCGAGCCCACCGGTGACCCGACCGACCCGCCCACCTCGGACCCGACCGACCCGGGCCACGACAACGGCACCGGCGGCGGCAACGGCGGCAACGGCGGCAACGACAATGACCCGGCCGGCGGCTCCAACCCCGTCGAGCAGGGCAAGGGCAAGGACAGCCTGACCGACACCGGCTCCAAGCCGGTCGAGCAGGGCGGCAGTAAGGGTGACCAGGGCGAGCTGGCCGAGACCGGCGCCGCCGAGACCACCTTCCTGCTGATCGGTGCCGCGACGATGATCGCCGGTGGTATCGGCTTCCGCATCCTGCCGCGCCTCGTCGGCAACCGCGCCGCCGCCTGAGCAGGGTGACGGCTTAGTCACGCACGGCGACGTGCGGGGCTGCGGTCAACGACGTGCCCGCGGGACGTCCATCAGAAAGGGCCCGGAGTCTCCTGTGAGACTCCGGGCCCTTTCGCACGCCGTGCGACGCCCGCGCGGACCGGCCTACGCGGTCTGGTGCGCGAGGAGCGCGACCGCCGCGATCAGCACCACGAGCAGCGCTATCAGTGCCGCGGGATTGAGCCCCGCGAAGGGTCCGTCCTGCTGGAGGCGCTCGCGATTGGCCCGGCACACGGGGCAGCGGCCTTCACTCACGGGCGCTGCGCAGTTCGCGCATACCAGCCGATCCAGGGTCATGCGCTTCTCCTCCCGCACAGTCTCAGCCTGCCCAACGCTGGGGGGAACCCAATCGTTCCCCCTACCACTGTGCCAGCTTCCGCGGATTTCGGCGCGGCCCACCATGACAAATCGTGCAACTCAAGACGCCGACTGCGCTCCCCCACCGGCTTCGCGTAGGGTCACGCTCACCTACCCCCGGCAAACCGTGGTGCATCCGTGATCCGATTCGACAACGTCTCCAAGGCCTACCCGAAGCAGACCCGCCCCGCGCTCAGGGACGTCTCCCTGGAGATCGAGAAGGGCGAGTTCGTCTTCCTGGTCGGGTCCTCCGGCTCCGGAAAGTCCACTTTCCTGCGGCTCGTCCTGCGCGAGGAGCGCACCAGTCACGGCCAGGTGCACGTCCTTGGCAAGGACCTCGCGCGCCTGTCCAACTTCAAGGTGCCGCACATGCGCCGCCAGCTCGGCACCGTCTTCCAGGACTTCCGCCTCCTGCCCAACAAGACCGTCGGCGAGAACGTCGCCTTCGCGCAGGAGGTCATCGGCAAGTCCCGGGGCGAGATCCGCAAGTCCGTGCCCCAGGTCCTCGATCTCGTGGGCCTCGGCGGCAAGGAGGACCGGATGCCCGGCGAGCTCTCCGGAGGTGAGCAGCAACGAGTGGCGATCGCGCGCGCGTTCGTCAACCGTCCCAAGCTGCTGATCGCCGACGAGCCGACGGGCAACCTCGACCCGCAGACCTCGGTCGGCATCATGAAGCTGCTCGACCGGATCAACCGGACCGGCACCACCGTCGTGATGGCCACCCACGACCAGCAGATCGTGGACCAGATGCGCAAGCGGGTCATCGAGCTGGAGAAGGGCCGTCTCGTCCGCGACCAGTCGCGCGGCGTGTACGGCTACCAGCACTAGCTGCGAGCCACGGACACGGGCACTCCCGGTGCCCGTGTCCGCGTCCGCCCGTACCTCTGATCCACCTGATCCACTGAAAGGCCGCCATGCGCGCCCAGTTCGTCCTGTCGGAGATCGGCGTCGGTCTCCGCCGGAACCTCACGATGACCTTCGCGGTCATCGTCTCCGTAGCGCTCTCGCTCGCCCTGTTCGGCGGTTCGCTGCTCATGCGTGACCAGGTGAGCACGATGAAGGGCTACTGGTACGACAAGGTCAACGTCTCGATCTACCTCTGCAACAAGGCGGACGCCGAGCAGGACCCCAAGTGCGCCAAGGGCGCCGTCACGAACGAGCAGAAGGACCAGATCCTCGGCGATCTGAAGAAGATGCCCGTCGTGGACACCGTCCAGCATGAGTCGGCGGACGAGGCGTACAAGCACTACAAGGAGCAGTTCGGCGACTCCCCGCTGGCCAGCTCCCTCACGCCGGACCAGATGCAGGAGTCCTTCCGCGTCAAGCTGAAGGACCCGGAGAAGTACCAGGTGGTCGCGACCGCCTTCTCCGGCCGTGACGGCGTGCAGTCGGTGCAGGACCAGAAGGACTACCTGGACAACCTCTTCGAGCTGCTCAACGGCATGAACTGGGCGGCGGTCGCGGTGATGGCCCTGATGCTGGTCGTGGCGCTGATGCTGATCGTCAACACGGTGCGCGTCTCGGCGTTCAGCCGCAGGCGCGAGACGGGCATCATGCGCCTGGTCGGCGCGTCCAGCTTCTACATCCAGATGCCGTTCATCATGGAGGCCGCGGTCGCCGGTCTCATCGGCGGCGGGCTCGCCTGCGGAATGCTGGTCGTGGGCCGCTACTTCATGATCGACCACGGCCTCGCGCTCTCCGAGAAGATCAATCTCATCAACTTCATCGGCTGGGACGCGGTCCTCGCGAAGCTGCCCCTGGTGCTCGCGATCGGCCTGCTGATGCCCGCGCTTGCCGCGTTCTTCGCGTTGCGCAAGTACCTCAAGGTGTGACAAGTACCCTCAGCGAAACCGGGCGCCGTGCGGTTCAACCAACCGTGCGGCGCCCCTCGTTGTCCTAGACTCACCGGCATGTCAGGCCTCGACCGGTTCGTGGACCGGTGCACACCGCCCCGCCGCATCCGCCGCGGGGCGACCCTGACGTTGGTGTTCGCGAGCGTCCTCGCCACCGGGGCGGCCACCGGCTCCTGGAGCGACGAGGCGGACGACGGCCGGAAACCGTCCCCTCCTTCGGTACGTTCGGAGGCCGCGGGCCCGTCGGCGGGCACCGCCGGCGCGGCGGCCGACGCCGCGGCCGAGGCCATGGCCGACGGCAAGTCCGCCAAGGCGGCCGCCGAGGAGGCCGTCAGCCGCAGCGGAGACCGCTGGGGAGCGGTGTACTCCCACGGGGAGTACCAGAAGTTCGAGCAGGCCCTCGACGGCGCGTACACCGGCGTCGGTCTGTGGGCGCGCCGCGCGGCCGACGGGCGCATCGAGGTCTCCCGTGTGCAGAAGGGCGGGCCCGCGGCCAGGGCGGGCGTCCGCGCGGGCGACCGGCTGCGCTCCGTGGACGGCAGCGAGGTCGCGGGGCGCCCGGTCACCGAGGTCGTCTCGCTGCTGCGCGGCGACCGGGCGGGCACGCCGGTCAGGCTCGGCCTTCAGCGCGGCACGCGCGCGTGGACCGAGACCCTGCGCAGGGCCCGCCTCTCCACGGACTCCGTCACGGTCACCGAGCTGTCGGGCGGCGCGACGCTGATCAAGGTCGACGCGTTCACCAAGGGCTCCGGCGAGGCCGTACGGGACGCGGTGCGCGAGGCGCCCCACGGCGCCGGTGTCCTGCTCGACCTGCGCGGGAACTCGGGCGGCCTGGTGACGGAGGCGGTCACCGCCGCGTCCGCCCTGGTCGACGGCGGCCTGGTGGCGACGTACGACGTACGGGGCGAGCAGAAGGCCCTGCACGCCCGGCGCGGCGGTGACACCGGCAGACCGGTGGTCGCGCTCGTCGACGGCGGCACGATGAGCGCGGCCGAGCTGCTCACGGGCGCCCTCCAGGACCGTGGGCGCGCGGTCGTGGTCGGCACGAAGACCTTCGGCAAGGGGTCGGTGCAGATGCCGAGCCGCCTCCCCGACGGCTCCGTGGCCGAGCTGACCGTCGGGCACTACCGCACCCCTTCGGGGCGGTCGGTGGACGGCCGGGGCATCACGCCGGACCTGGAGGCCGAGGACGGGGCCGAAGCGCGGGCCGAGACAGTATTGACTGGCCTCGGACCCCCCTCGTAGTGCGAAAATGGCCGCACTATGGCCAAGGAAAAGGTAAAGCGCAAGGCCGCGAAGGCCGCTGAGAAGGCTCCCGCCCGCAAGATCGTCGCGCAGAACAAGAAGGCGCGGCACGACTATCACATCCTGGACACCTACGAGTGCGGCCTGGTGCTGATGGGCACCGAGGTCAAGTCGCTGCGGCTCGGCCGGGCCTCCCTGGTGGACGGCTTCGTGCACATCGACCGCGGCGAGGCGTGGCTGCACAACATCCACGTCCCGGAGTACGTGCAGGGCACCTGGACCAACCACTCCGCCACCCGCAAGCGCAAGCTGCTTCTGCACCGCGCGGAGATCGACAAGCTGGAGTCGAAGTCGCAGGAGACGGGGCACACGATCGTGCCGCTCTCGCTGTACTTCAAGGACAGCCGGGTCAAGGTGGAGATCGCCCTGGCCAAGGGCAAGAAGGAGTACGACAAGCGGCAGACGCTCCGCGAGAAGCAGGACACGCGCGAGACGAACCGCGCGATCTCGGCGGCGCGGCGCCGTCAGGGCATCGGCTAGGGGAATGCGCTGGCACCGTCGTGCGTTGGTCACGTACGATGGGTCTCGCTCCGCTGGTGACGGGGCACCCGGATCGAAGATCCGCCGCAGGGCGGGCCGGAAGGTCCATTTTGAAAAATCAACATGGGGATGATCGGTTTCGACAGCGGATGTCGAAGCAGGGGAAGCGTGTCGAGGAAGCGGCAATGATCTCGTTAACCATATGTCGCAACAAATAATCGCCAACACCAAGCGCGATTCCTTCGCCCTCGCTGCCTAAGTAGCGACTTGCGAAGTGTCAGCCCGGGGCTGTTCCCGACCCGGATCCTGGCATCAGCTAGGGAACTAGACTTCTAGGCCCGGTCACGGGACCTAGGAGGAAATCAAACAGTGACTGGGCCCGTCGGCGACTTGTTCGCGTGATCGCCGGGGCCGAGAAAATCGCAGCGAACTGCACACGGAGAAGCCCTGATTCTGCACCGTTGGACGCGGGTTCGATTCCCGCCATCTCCACAATTCCCATGTGAGGTCAAAGCCCTCTGGTCCCCGGACCAGGGGGCTTTTTCCGTCCCGTACGGAGCGGGGTCTTCTCCGGCGCGGCCGGGTCGGGGATGCTCCAGGGTCATGAGTAGACCCGTGAGACGCGTCAACAAGCGTATGCGCCACTGGATCTTGCCCGCCGTGCTCGCCGTCGCGGCGGCCGGCCTCTCCTTCGGCCCCCCGGCCGGGGCGGACTCCGACCGGTCCGGGCTCCCCGAAGCCATCGACGCCGTCCTCGGCGACCCCCGCATGGAGGGCGGGGCGGCCAGTGTCGTGGTCGCCGACGCGGCCTCCGGCGACCTCCTGTACCAGCACCTGCCCAGCGGGCGCCTGATGCCCGCGTCCAACACCAAGCTGCTCACCTCGGCCGCCGCCATGGAGCTGCTCGGTCCCGGCCACCGCTTCACCACCGACGTCCTCTCCGACGGCGCGCGGCGCGGAAACGTGCTCCATGGGGACCTGTATCTGCGTGGCACAGGTGATCCGACGACACTCGCCAAGGACTACGACGGCCTCGCCGCGAAGATCGCGGACTCGGGGATCAGACGGGTGTCGGGGCGCCTCGTCGCCGACGACACCCGCTTCGACGCCCGGCGCATCGGCGACACCTGGGGCGGCGACGACGAGTCCTCGTACTACGCGGCGCAGATCAGCGCCCTCAGCGTCGCCCCCGACACGGACTACGACACCGGCACCGTGATCGTCGAGGTCTCGCCCGGCGCGAAGGCGGGGGCCAGGCCGCGGGTGACCGTGACGCCGGAGACGGACTACGTGGACATCGATCTGCGGGCGGCCACCGTGGCGGCGGGCGGCGCCGACACCGTCGCCGTGGAGCGGCAGCACGGGAAGAACGTCATCACCGTCAGCGGCACGGTGCCGGTCGGCGGGGACACCACCAAGGAGTGGGTGACCGTCTGGGAGCCGACCGGGTACGCCGCCGCGGTCTTCCGCGACGCGCTCGCCGCGCACGGCGTCAAGGTGAGCGGCCCGACGAGCGCGGGGAAGGCCACGCCCCGGGGCGCCGAGCGGCTCGCCGCGCACGACTCCATGCCGGTCAAGGACCTCATGGTCCCGTTCATGAAGCTGTCCAACAACATGCACGCGGAGTCCCTGACCAAGGCCATGGGGTACCGGGCGACCGGACGGCCCGGCAACTGGGAGGACGGGATCGCCGCGATCGGCGGCTATCTGAAGACCGCCGGTGTCGACCCCGGCAAGATCCGCCAGGTGGACGGCTCCGGCCTCTCGCGCAAGGACAACGTCGCGGCGGAGCAGTACATCAAGCTGCTGCGTTCGGTGCAGGCCGAGCCCTGGTACGACGACTGGTACCGGTCCCTGCCGGTGGCGTGCGCGCCCGGCAAGTTCGACGGCGGCACGCTGCGCACGCGGATGTGCGGGACCCCCGCCGCCCTCAACGTCCATGCCAAGACCGGCTCGTTGACGGGGGCGTCGGCGCTGTCCGGCTACGTGAAGGACAAGGACGGCCGCGAACTGGTCTTCAGCATCATCCTGAACAACTACCTGCCCTCCTCGGTGAAGGCTCTGGAGGACGCGATCGTGGTGACCCTCGCCTCCTCGACCGCCGACAGGGCCGAGCCCGTCACACCCCGCTCGGTACGCGGGTCCGAGCCGGACGGCGACGTGGAGTGCTCGTGGCGCAAGCCTGCGCGCTGCTGAGCAGCAGGGCGGTGCAGGCGGCGGCGACCGGCACCCAGTAGCCCGTGGCGGGCCCGAAGCGCTCCACCGCCCAGCCGCCGCACGCGGCGCCGCACGCGATGCCCCCGAGGAGGCCGGTCACGGCGAGGGTCATGCCTTCGTTGAGCCGCCCCTCGGGGGTGCGGCGCTGGACCAGCGTCATGCCGGTGACCATGGTCGGTGCCGTCGCCATGCCCGCGATGAGCAGGGCCGCGGCGAGGGCGATGAGCGACTTCGTGAGAGCCACCGCGAGCAGCGGCAGCGTCATCAGGGCCGCCATCGCCGCACCGCACAGGAGATGCCGTCGCACGAGTGGGCCCCGCGGTTTCACGGCCCCGTAGACGAGCCCCGCCACACAGGAACCAGCGGCCTGGAGGGCAAGGACGGCCCCCGCGGCGGCCTTGTTCCCCCGGTCGTCGGCGAAGGCGATGGTGACGACCTCCAGCGAGCCGAAGACGGCACCGGTGGCGAGGAAGACGACGAGCAGAGCGGGCATCCCGCGCGCGCGAAGCGGTGACCGCGACCCGGCGGCGGAGTTCGCGCGTCCCCGCGGCGGAGGCTCCGTGGCGCGCTGGGCGGCGAACACCAGCACCCCGGTCACCAGCAGGATCACCCCGGCCAGGGTGCCCGCCTGCGGAAAGAGCGCACCGCACAGGAAGGCGGCGAGGACCGGTCCGAGCATGAAGCAGAGTTCGTCGGCGGCCTGTTCGAAGGAGTTGGCGGTGTGCACGGCCCCCGCGTCGCCCTTGAGGAGGTGGGCCCAGCGGGCCCGGGACATGCCGCCGGTGTTCGGGGTGGTGGCGGTGGCCGCGTAGGAGGCGAAGAGCGTCCAGTCGGGGGCCCCGTGGCGCACACAGAGCAGCAGCGAGAGCGAGCCGAGCGCGGCGACGGCGGTGGCGGGCACGGCGACGCGCGCCTGTCCGTACCGGTCGACGAGGCGCGCCGTCCACGGCGCGACCACGGCGGTGGCCGCGAGGCCGGTCGCGGTGACGGCACCGGCGAGGGCGTACGAGCCACGGGCCCCGGAGATCATGATGACGGCGCTCACGCTGAACATGCCCATGGGCAGCCGGGCGATGAGGTTGCCGACGGTGAAGGCGGTCGCGCCGGGTMTCGCGAGGAGGGCGGCGTAGGGGTTGCGCGGGGTGCGCGG
>NZ_JASKYR010000307.1:0-9632 GCF_041028215.1 Streptomyces flavofungini | reverse complement strand
TCCTCGTACACCTCGATGTGGCCGTCCGTGGCGAGGTGGTCGGCGTCGCCGAGCCGGGCGAGCTGGGCGTCCACCTCCGCATTGCCGGTGGGTGCCCGCTCGACCCCGAGGGGGGCGGGGCCCGCGGGGTCGTACGACGGCCCGGCGTCCGGCACCGGCTGCTCCGCTGCCGCCGCCGCCTCGTCCTGCCCCGCTTGAAGGTCGCTCATGGGCACGACGCTACCGCGAACCTCTGCGGTACCGTCGATCACGATGGCGACCATGGCGGAGTGCCGTACCGCACTCGACAGACTCTCGGACAACCTCGCGTCCGCCGACGGCGACGTGCGCGGCGCGGCTGCCCTGAACCGCTCGCTGAGCTGCCACATCACCGACCTCGACGCCACCTTCACCGGACGGCTCGAAAACGGCCGGATCACGGTGGTCGACAGCCACCAGGGGCCGCCGCGCGAGAAGGCCGAGATCCGCCTGGCGATGACCGGCGACGACCTCGTGGCGATGGTCGACGGCAGCCTGAACTTCGCGAAGGCGTGGGCCTCCGGGCGCGTCAGGCTGGAGGCGGGCTTCCGGGATCTGCTGAAGCTCAGGTCGCTGCTGTAGCCACGGCCTTGCGCCCCGCCCGCGCGGCGGGGATCACCAGGGGCGTGCCCGTCTCGGGATCGTCGATGATCTGGCACCGGATGCCGAACGCCTGCTCCACCAGCTCCGCCGTGACGATGTCGGACGGCGCCCCCTGGGCGATGACCGCGCCGTCGCGCAGGGCTATGAGGTGGGTGGCGTAGCGCGCGGCGTGGTTGAGGTCGTGCAGGACGGCGACGAGGGTGCGGCCCTGCTCCTCGTGGAGCTGTGCGCACAGATCGAGGACGTCGAGCTGGTGCTGGATGTCGAGGAACGTCGTCGGCTCGTCCAGGAGCAGCAGCGGGGTCTGCTGGGCGAGGGCCATGGCGATCCACACGCGCTGGCGCTGGCCGCCGGAGAGCTCGTCGACATAGCGGTCGGCGAGCTCGCGTACGCCCGTGGACTCCATGGACTCGTCCACGATCCGCTCGTCCTCCGCCGACCACTGCCGCAGGAGCCCCTGGTGGGGGTAGCGGCCGCGGGCCACGAGGTCGCCGACGGTGATGCCGTCGGGCGCGATGGACGACTGCGGCAGCAGCCCGAGCGTCCTGGCGACCTTCTTCGCGGGCATCGACTGGATGACGTTCCCGTCCAGCAGGACGCGTCCGGCGGACGGCTTGAGCATCCGGGAGAGGGCCCGCAGGAGCGTGGACTTGCCGCAGGCGTTGGGGCCCACGATCACGGTGAAGGAGTTGTCGGGGATCTCGACGGACAGCTTCTCCGCGATGACCCGCTGGTCGTAGCCGAGGGTGACGTCGTCGGCGATGAGCCGGTTCACGGCAGCACGCTCCTGGTCCTGGAGGTCGTTCTCGTTCTGGGTCATGCGCCTGGGGTTCCTGGTCGTCCGGGCTTCCTATTCATACGCGGCTCCTGGTCATACGCGTCGCGGCTCCCGGTCATACGCGTCCCGCCCTGCGCTGGGTGACGAGCAGCCACAGCAGATAGCCGCCGCCGAGCACGCCGGTGACGACGCCGACGGGGAGCTGGTCCGCGCCGAAGGCCCGCTGCGAGGCCCAGTCCGCGACGATCAGGAGGGCGGCGCCCATGAACATCGACGGCATGAGGTTCGGACCCGGGGAGCGGGTGAGGCGCCGGGCCAGCTGGGGCGCGGTGAGGGCGACGAAGCTGACGGGGCCCGCGGCGGCGGTGGCCGCGGCGGTGAGCAGGACGGACGCGGTCAGCAGGGCGAAGCGGGTGCGCTCGACCGGGATGCCGAGCGCGTTGGCGACGTCGTCGCCCATCTCCAGCATCCGCAGCGGACGCCCGTAGACCAGGACGACCGGCACCAGGACCGCGACGAGCGCGAGCAGCGGCCAGACCTGGCCCCAGTCGCGGCCGTTGAGGGAGCCGGTCATCCACACCACGGAACGGGCGGCGTCGACGAAGTCCGCCTTGGTCAGCAGATAGCCGTTGACCGCCGTGGTGAAGGCGGAGACACCGATGCCGACGAGGACGAGCCGGTAGCCGTGCACACCGCGCTTCCAGGCCAGCAGATAGATGGCGAGGCCGGTCACCAGGCCGCCGACGAGCGCGCCGCCCGCGACCTCGACCGCGCTGCCCTTGAACAGGACGATCATGGTGAGCGCCCCGGCCGTCGCGCCCTGCCCGAGCCCGAGCACGTCGGGGCTGCCCAGCGGGTTGCGCGCGATGGACTGGAAGAGGGCGCCGCCGAGGCCGAGCGACGCGCCGACCAGGAGCCCCACGAGGACCCGGGGCAGCCGCAGCTCGTTGATGATGAACTCCTGACCGGCGTCCCCCTGGCCGAGCAGCGTACGGACCACGTCCCCGGCCGGGATCTCGAAGTCGCCGGTGCCGATCAGGACGACGCCCGCGGTGAGCGCGGCCAGCACGAGCAGGGTGACGACCACCGCGGTACGGACGTCGACGCGGACCGAGAAGCCGCCCTTGGTGCGTAGCGCCTTCACAGCTGGGCCACCTTCCGCCTGCGGACGAGAAAGACGAAGACGGGCGCGCCGATGACCGCCGTCACGATGCCGACCTGGAGCTCCGCCGGGCGGGCCACGATACGGCCGACGACATCGGCGCCGAGCAGCAGGACGGGCGAGAGCACGGCCGCGTACGGCAGGATCCAGCGGTTGTCGGGCCCGGTGAAGGAGCGCACGATGTGCGGCACCATCAGGCCGACGAACACGATGGGCCCGCAGGCCGCGGTCGCCGCCCCGCACAGCAGCGTCGCCGCCGCCATGGACAGCGCGCGGGTGCGGGTGAGGTGGGCGCCGAGCGCGCGGGCGGTGTCGTCGCCCATGGCCATGGCGTTCAGCGGCCGCGCGAGGCCAAGCGCGAGCACCGTGCCGACCGCGAGGAAGGGCAGGACCTGCTGGATGGTGTGCCAGTTGGCGGAGGCCAGCGAGCCGACCGTCCAGAAGCGCATCTTGTTGAGCGCCGCCCCGTCCATGATCATCACGGCTTGCAGATAGCCGTAGAGCGCCGCGCTGATCGCGGTGCCCGCGAGCGCGAGACGCACCGGGGTCGCGCCGCGCGCACCGCCCAGGGCGTAGAGCAGGACACCGACGAGCGCCGCCCCCACGAAGGCGAACCACACATAGCCGCTCAGCGAGGTGACGCCGAAGAAGCTGATCGCGGTCACGACCGCCGAGGACGCGCCCAGATTGATGCCGAGCAGTCCGGGATCGGCCAGCGGATTACGGGTGAGCGCCTGGAGCACGGCGCCGGAGAGACCGAGCGCGACGCCCGCGAGGAGTCCGAGCACACTGCGCGAGAGCCGCTCACCGACCACGACGTCGCCATAGGTGCCCGTGTCGTGGAAGAGGCCGTGCCAGACCTGCTCCATGGGCATCGACTTGGCGCCGACCGCGATGCTCGCGAGAAAGACGAGCACGAGCACGGCCACCGCCAGGAGCAGCCCCGCGGTGCGCATCGCGCGGCGTCCGGGCGGCGCGGAAGCGGTCTCCGCGCGGGGTTCTGGGGGACTGTCGAGCAACACGCGGTTAGGTTAGCCTACCCTCCCGGTGTGTCTCGAAGTGTCCCGACCGGAACCGCTCGAGGCCACCGGCCAACGCCGGTCGCGTCCCCCATCGTCCAGCGGGCCAGCGGTTCGCCACAGCCGCGGCCGCAGCCGCCGAGAAGCCGGAGAGGCCAAGCGATGACCGACTCCCCGTACCAGTACTTCGACGTCCGGGTGGTGCGCGCCGAACGGCTCACCCCCGCGATGATCCGCGTGACCTTCGGTGGCCCCGATCTGCCGCGCATGGCCTCGGGCGGCCGTGACCAGCGCATCAAGATCTTCCTGCCGCACCCCGGCCAGGACGCCCCCGTCATGCCGGACACCGGCACCGGCACCGGCGACACCCTGGACTGGTACGCCGCCTGGTGCGCCCTCGACCCGGCGGTACGCGGCATCATGCGCACGTACACCACCCGCGCCCTCCGCCGCGACCCGCACGAGCTGACCGTCGACTTCGCCGTCCACGGCGCGGCCCCCTCGCCCGCCGACGGTCCCGCCACGAGCTGGGCACGGACGGCACGGCCCGGCGCCCGCGTCGGCGTCCTCGCCCCGGTCGACGAGGAGAACGGCGCGTACGACTTCCGGCCGCCGCGGGACACCGACTGGCTGCTCCTCGCCGCCGACGAGTCGGCGCTCCCCGCCGTCGCGGGCATCCTGGAGATCCTGCCGCCCGGCCTGCCGACCCGCGTCTGGGTGGAGGTCCACGACCTCGCCGACCGCCAGCCGCTGTCCAGCAGGACGGACACCGAGATCCACTGGCTCACCACGGAGGGCGCCACGACCGGGGCGATCCGCGGCGCCGACCTCCCCCAGGGAACGCCCTACGCCTGGATCGCGGGCGAGTCCGCGACCGTCAGGGCCGTCCGCCGCCACCTCGTCGGCGACCGGGGCTTCGCCCGCGAACGGGTCTCCTTCTCCGGCTACTGGCGCAGGAACACGACCACCGACGAATTGATCGACCGGGGCGAGGCGGCGTGAGCCGGGGCGGGACGGCGTGAGCCGGGCGGCCCGGGCTTGTCGGCGGCGGCGGTGAGGTCCGTACGGGTCTACAGCCCCAGCCGTGCCACCACCTTGTCCGTGTCCAGCGTGCAGGAGCCGTCCCCGGCCTCGGTCCAGGCGGCCGCGCACAGGGCGCGCAGGCCGTCCATGGCCTCGCCGTCGCCGTCAAGGACCAGCTCGCCGTCGCGCACCGAGGCCGTCCAGCCGCCGCAGCCGAAGCCGTCCGCCGACCCGGTCACCTCGGGCTGCCCGGTGAGCATGCCGCGCAGGTCCGCGTCCACATACGTCGGCCGGTGCCGGGGCGGCGCCGCGAGGAGCTGCGCGGCGTCCGTGACGCCGGTCATGACGAGCAGGGAGTCCACCCCGCCGTTGAACGCGCCCTCGATGTCCGTGTCCAGGCGGTCCCCTACGACGAGGGGCCGCTCCGCGCCGGTCCGCAGGATCGTCTCCCGGTGCATCGGCGGCAGCGGCTTGCCCGCCACCTTCGGCTCGGCCTTCGTCGCGATCCTGACGACCTCCACCGCGGCGCCGTTGCCCGGCGCGATGCCCCGCGCGCTCGGAATCGTCAGGTCGGTGTTGGACGCGAACCACGGCACCCCGCGCGCGATCGCGTAACAGGCCTCGGCGAAGCGTCCCCACGCCATGTCGGGGCCGCCGTACCCCTGCACGACCGCCGCCGGATCGTCGTCGGCCGACTCGACCGGCTCAAGACCCCGCTCCCGCAGCGCCACCCGCAGCCCCTCGCCGCCGATCACGAGCACCCGCGCCCCCTCGGGCACGTGCTCGCTGACCAGCCGGGCCGCCGCCTGCGCCGAGGTGATGACGTCCGCCGCGGCGGTCTCGATCCCCAGCTCCGTCAGATGCTCCGCCACCGCGTCCGGCGTACGCAGCGCGTTGTTCGTGACATAGGCGAGGTGCATGCCGCCCTTGCGCGCGGTGCCGAGCGATTCGACGGCGTACTTGATGGCCCTGCCCCCCGCGTACACCACACCGTCCAGGTCGAGCAGCGCCGTGTCATACGCCTCGCTCAGCGCCGTGCCGCTGCCCGCGGGCCGCGTCCTGAACCCCTCGTCCGCGCCCTTGCCTGCGGTCTGGCTCATTACACATCGCTCCTCGCTCGATACCACTCCCCCGATCATCGCTCATGCCACTGACACACATACGATGCCCCAATGAACACAGCGGGTCACACGGACGCAGCCGGGCTCGACCTGATCCCCTTCCGGGGCGTGCGCTACGTCCCCGAGCGGGTCGGCAACCTCGCCGCGGTGACCTCACCCCCGTACGACGTGGTGGTCCGCCCCGACGGCCTGCTCCACCTGGAGTCCGCCGACCCGTACAACATCGTCCGGCTGATCCTCCCGCAGGCCACCACCCCCGCCGCCCGCAACCAGCAGGCCGCGGACACCCTGCGCGACTGGCTCGCCGAGGGCATCCTCGCCCCCGACACCGCGCCGAGCCTCTACGTCTACGAACAGCGCGACGGCGACATCCTCCAGCGCGGCATCATCGGCGCCCTCCGCCTCTCCGAGGCCGCCGACGGCGTCGTCCTGCCCCACGAGGACGTCATGCCGCACGTCGTCGAGGACCGCGCGGCCCTGATGCGCGCCACCTCCGCCAACCTGGAGCCGCTGCTCCTCACCTACCGCGGTGACGGCGGGGAGCGGACGCGGGGCGCCATAGCCGTCATCGAGCGCGTCATCCTGCGCGAGCCGCTGCTCGCCACCACCACGGAGGACGACTTCCACCACCGTCTGTGGGCGGTGACGGACCCCGCCGAGATCACCGAGATCCAGTCGAATCTCGCCACCCACCAGGCTCTTATCGCCGACGGCCACCACCGCTGGGCGACCAACCTGCGCCTGCGCGCCGAGCACGCCTCCCCCAGCGCCTGGGACTACGGCCTGGTCCTCCTGGTCGACACCGCCCACTATCCGCTGCGGGTCCGCTCGATCCACCGCTACCTCCACCACCTGCCGGTCGCCGACGCCCTGGCCGCCATCGGCGACTCCTTCCGCGTCCGCGAGGTGGCGGGTCCCCTCGACGACGCGCTCGACGCCCTCGCCGAGGCCGCCGCCGAGAGCAACGCCTTCCTCCTCGCGGGCGACGGCGCCTTCCACCTCATCGACCGCCCCTCCCCCGACCTGCTCGCCCGTACGATCCCCAACGAGCACCCCGAGGCGTGGCGGACCCTCGACGCGACGGTTCTCCACTCGGCCCTGCTCGACCACGTCTGGCGCATCCCGGACGCACCCGAGCACATCGCGTACATCCACGACACGGGGGCGACGGTCGAGAAGGCCGAGCGCGACGGCGGCACGGCCGTCCTGATGCACCCGGTCCGCGAGGAGGTCGTCCGCGAGCTGGCCCAGCAGGGCATCACGATGCCCCGCAAGTCGACCTCCTTCGGCCCGAAACCGGCGACGGGCCTCGTACTGCGCGGCCTCGCGTACTGAGCTTCGCCTCCCGTACTGAGCTTGGCCTCCCGTACTGAGCTTCGCCTCCTGAAACGCAGAACGGGCGGGACTCCGTGGAGGAGTCCCGCCCGTTCTCTCAGCCTCGGCTCAGCTCTGACCTGATCAGGCCTTGTCGTCGTCGGAGGCCTTGTCGTCGTCGCCGGAGGCCTCGTCGCCGGGGGTTTCGTCGGCTACGGCCTCGTCGGATGCGGCCTCGTCGGCGCTCACGGCGCCCAACTCGTCCTCTTCGTCGGCGAGGGCGTCGACGAACTCGACGCCGTCCAGCTCCGCCAGGCGGTCGGATGCGTCGGTGCTGCCGTCCTTGTCGGACTCGACGACCTTCGCGAACCACTCCCGCGCCTCGTCCTCACGGCCGGCCGCGAGCAGCGCGTCGGCGTAGGCGTACCGCAGCCGCGCGGTCCAGGGCTGTACGGAGTTCGAGGCCAGCTCGGAGCTCTGCAGGGTGACGATGGCCGCGTCGATCTGGTCCATGTCACGCCGTGCCCCGGCGGCGACGAGCCGCATCTCGACCTGGCCCGCCTTGTCGAGCTTCTGCACCTCGGGCGCACCGGCCATGTCCAGCGCCTTCTCGGGCCTGCCCATGCCGCGCTCGCAGTCCGCCATGACGGGCCACAGCTCGACACTGCCGGTCATCCGACGCGCCGCCCGGAACTCGGCGAGCGCCTCGCTGTACTTCTGGTTCGCGTACGCGGCGAAGCCCGCCGCCTCACGCACCGCCGCGACCCTGGAGGCCAGCCGCAGGGCGATCCGCGAGTACGCGTAGGCCTGCTCGGGGTCCTCGTCGAGGAGATTGGCGACCATCACCAGGTTCCTGGCGACGTCCTCGGCGAGACCCTTCGGGAGGCTTTGCAGCTCCTGCTGCACGTCCTTGTCGATCTCACGGCCCGTGACGTCGTCAGGGATCGGCAGCCGTCGGATCGGCTCGCGGTCCCGGTCGCGGTCGTCACGTCCGCCTCGGTAACCACCCCGGTCGCCGTCACGCCGGTCGTCCCTGCGGTCGTCACGCCCACGGAACCCACCGGGCCTGCCACCCCGTCCACGGTCGTCACGCCCGCGGTCGTCGCGACCCCGGTAGCCACCGCCACCCCTGCTGTCATCCCGCCGGAAGCCACCACGGTCGCCGTCGCGGCGGTCGTCCCTACGGTCATCGCGGCGGTCGTCACGGCGGAAGGCGGGACGGTCGTTGCTGTCGCGGCGGTCGTCACGCCGGTCGTCGCGTCGGAAGGCGGGGCGGTCGCTGTCGCGGCGGAATCCGCCACGGTCGCCACCGCGATCACGGTCACGGTCGTCGCGGCGCGGACCGCTGGGCCGGTCATCCCGACGGAACGGCGGACGCCCACCATCACGGTCATCCCGCCCACGGAAACCACCACCGCGATTGTCACCACCACGGTTGTCATCCCGTCGGAAACCGCCGCGGTCATCACGGCGATCGTCACGCCGGTCATCGCGACGGAAGGCCTCACGACGGAAACCACCACGGTCATCACGCCGGTCATCACGGCGGTCGTCACGCCGGTCGTCGCGACGGAAGGCGGGACGRYCGCYGTGGCGGCGGAATCCGCCACGGTCGCCACCGCGATCACGGTCACGGTCGTCGCGGCGCGGGCCGCTGGGCCGGTCATCCCGACGGAACGGCGGACGCCCACCATCACGGTCATCACGCCCACGGAAACCACCACCGCGGTTGTCACCACCACGGTTGTCATCCCGTCGGAAACCGCCGCGGTCGTTGCTGTCCCGACGGTCATCACGTCGGTCGTCGCGACGGAAGGCAGGCCGGTCGCCATCGCGGCGGAACCCACCACGGTCGTTGTCCCGCCTCGGGCCCCCGCGGTATCCGCCCCGGTCGCCACCTTCCCGGCGGCGCTGGTCGCGCTCCGGTCGCTCGTCGGGAGAGTTGGTGGCCATCGGTGACTCCTAGTCTTCGGTACCGCAGTCATTCTCGCGCAGCCGGGGTGCCGGCGCGCTTCGACAAAAACAAAAAGGACCCTTGGTCCCAGCGTGGACGCTGGGACCAAGGGTCCTCCAAAAATTGTTCGGCGGCGTCCTACTCTCCCACAGGGTCCCCCCTGCAGTACCATCGGCGCTATGAGGCTTAGCTTCCGGGTTCGGAATGTAACCGGGCGTTTCCCTCATGCTATGACCACCGAAACCCTATGAAATATCCCGCCGGTGAAGCAGGATCTCAAACAGGGCAGCGAACAAGCACACTTTTCAATTAGATAGTGACGCTGTTCAGCCGACACAACTGTTCGTTGTTTCAGAACCAACACAGTGGACGCGAGCAACTGAGGACAAGCCCTCGGCCTATTAGTACCAGTCACCTCCACCCGTTACCGGGCTTCCAGATCTGGCCTATCAACCCAGTCGTCTACTGGGAGCCTTAACCCCTCAAAGGGGGTGGGAATACTCATCTCGAAGCAGGCTTCCCGCTTAGATGCTTTCAGCGGTTATCCTTTCCGAACGTAGCCAACCAGCCATGCCCTTGGCAGGACAACCGGCACACCACAGGTTCGTCCCTCCCGGTCCCCCCCCACTAGGGACAGCCC
>NZ_JASKYR010000306.1:0-7527 GCF_041028215.1 Streptomyces flavofungini | reverse complement strand
TCTTCGTGCTCTGCGCGGCTCAGTTCATGGTCGCGCTGGACTTCTCCGTGCTGAACGTGGCGCTGCCCGTGCTCGGCGCCGACCTCGGCATGAGCCAGTCCGCGCTCCAGTGGGCGGTCACCGCCTTCGCGCTGCCGTCCGGCGGCTTCCTGCTCCTCTTCGGCAGGATCGGCGACCTGTTCGGTCGGCGCAGGCTGTTCCTCGCCGGGCTCGCGCTCTTCGGGCTCGCCTCGCTCCTCGCCACGTTCGCCTGGGACCCGGCGTCCTTCCTCGCCGGACGGGCGCTCCAGGGCGTCGGCGCGGCGGCCATCGTGCCGACCGGCATGTCCCTGCTGACGACGACCTTCCCCGAGGGCCCCCAGCGCGACCGGGCGCTCGGCATCTCCGGCACGCTGCTCTCGCTCGGCTTCACGGTGGGCATGGTGCTCGGCGGCGTCCTGACCGACACGCTCGGATGGCGCTCCACCATGGGCCTGCTCACCCTGTTCGCGCTGGTCGTGCTGCCGCTGGCGCCCGGCCTGCTCCCGGAGTCCCGCACGCCCGAACGCCCCCGCCTCGACATCCCCGGCGCCATCACGGTCACCGGCGGCCTGCTCGCCCTGATCTACGCCCTGTCCACCGCCGCCGAGCGCGGCTTCGGCGGCGCCGACGTCATCGTCACGCTGGTGGCGGGCGTGGCCCTGCTCGTGGCCTTCGGCCTGGTGGAGTCGCGCGCCGCCGCCCCGCTGGTCTCCCTGCCCATGCTGCGGCGCCGGACGGTGGCCTGGGGGAACCTGGGCGGCCTCGTCACCTTCTCGATGATGTCGACGGTCATCTTCGTACTGACCCTCTACCTCCAGGAGATCCTGCGCCTGTCCGCCTTCCAGACCGGCCTGGTCTTCGGGGTGCAGGGCGTGCTCTCGGTGGTCGCGGGGGCGTACGCGGCCAAGGTCATCGGCCGCTTCGGGGCGCACCGCACGCTGGTCGGCTCGCTGCTCGGCCAGGGCCTGCTCGTGGCCACGCTGCTGGGCGTCGGCGACCAGGGCTGGTGGGTCTGGCCCGCCACGGCGGCGGTCTCCCTGGCGAGCATGTGCCACCTGGGCGCGATCATCTCGTACGGCGTGACGGTGACGTCGGGCGTCCCCGACACGGAGCAGGGGCTCGCGACCGGCCTGGTCACCTCGACCCAGCAGGTGGGCATCACCATCGGCATCCCCCTGCTCGGCGTCCTCGCGACGACGGCCCCCGGCCTCCTGACGGGCACCCGCACGGTCCTCGCGATCGACGCGGCGGTGGTCCTCGCGGCGGCGGCCCTGATCGCGGCGGGCCTGCGCCGCCGCTAGCGCCACCGCCGGAGCTGCCGCGCCCGTCGGCGGTCCGCCTCACTCAGAGGCGGACCGCCGGTTCGTCCCGTGGGCGGGCGGCCGGGGACGGCCGGACCGCAAGGCCGAGAAAGGCCGTCCAGGCCTGCGGGGAGAGAGCGAGCACGCTCCCCCCGCGCCGCGCGGAGTCACGCACCAGAACCGTCTCCCCGGTCCAGGCGGCCTCCACGCACTGCTCTTCCCCGCCATCACTCGCGCTGCTCTTGCGCCACGTCCATGAGCTGCCCACGCTTCTCCTCCACCCCGGGTGCGGAAGACCAGCCGTCGCTGCCCACGGCGGAAGGACGGAGGCCGGGAATCCGGCTCACCAGATCTTCCCGCGCGACTGGTGCAGGCACACGTAGCACCTCCTCCAGAATAACGGCGCGTCATACGAATATGAACGACCGGTTTCGCGCCAAGATCCCGCGATGCAGGGCGTGTTACTCCTGTGCGACGGCGTCCACGGGGGCGCCTCGAAGCAGATTCTCCAGATCGTCCCGCCCGTCCTCCACCCGCTCGGCGAGCGCCCGCAGGAGCGTGCCGATGTCGTCCTTGACCGCGAGGTCCTCCAGCTCCCAGAACCGCTCCAGATAACGGCCCGTCTCGTCCGCGGCGTTGGTGGTGTACGAGTCGCCGCGCGGGTTCTCCAGATGGAGGGAGTCGGGCATCTCGTCCGCCTCGAACTCGAAGAGACTGAAGGGGCCCTGGATGCCCGCGTGGGCGCCGATGCTGAACGGCAGGATCTGGATGTTGACGCCGGGCTTCGCCGCAAGCTCCGCGAGCCGCTCCAGCTGGGCGCGCATGACACCCCGCCCGCCCACGTGCCGGCGCACCACCGACTCGTCGAGGATGTAGAAGAGCTCACGCCCGCCCGAGGTCAGCAGCTCCTGGCGCGCCAGGCGCACTTCGACACCGCGCTCAAGACGCTCCTCGGAGATGCTCTTGTTGTACGCGGTCATGATCGCCCGTGCGTACTCCTCGGTCTGGAGGGGGCCGGGCATGACCAGGGCGCCGTAGTGCCGGATGACGGAGGCGGAGGACTCCAGGGCGAGGAACTCCAGGAACTCCTTGCCGTACAGGTCGCGGTACTCGCTGTAGGGCATGCGCCGGCTCCCGCGCGCGAGATCGAGGAGCTCGTCGATCTTGCGACGGTCCCGGATGCCGTACGCGTCGAGCAGAGGGCGCAGGTCGTTGACGGAGATGCCGACCTCGCCGGCCTCGATCCGGATCAGCTTGGAGGGACTCCACTCCATCCGGGCCGCGACTTGGCGCTGCGTGAGCTGGGCACCGGTCCGCGCCTTGCGGAGCTCGGTGCGCAGACGCAGCCGCTGAAGCGCCGCATTCGGCACGCTCATGATGGCTCCACCCCCAACCGGACCGTGCGAGGTGCAACATAGCAGACTAGCAGCTTACTCATCGAGACCTTCCAAGGCGACGGTTCACGTCACTGCCAGGAGAACCCATCCCGCTCGAAGCGGCAACAGGAAGGCCCGGCAGTTGCCGGACAGCTATATCGCATTTCGCTACCTGCTCATCGGACGCTCCTAAAGGTGACACGCACGTCGGCAAGCTGTCGTACCGCACTCTACCCATGTGCGCACCTCCAGGCTACGCTGGTCTGGAGCAGCATCACGCCCAACTGAACGCTCCAGCAAGGAGGTTGCAGCGCAGCGACGACACGGCGCCCGGCTCACTCCTTCGAGTGCACCGGATCACCGGTTCCCTCTTCCTGTCGCCACCCGTTCGTGGATCGCCGCGGTATCCACGGCATGCGTGGGACCAGGAAGGAGAACAGCCCGATGGCCGAGAAGCCGGATGGGCGTCGCACCCTCCGCACGTGGACCGACCGGGCCGCCCTCGCGGCTCCGTGGGTCAGCCTGCTCCTGGTGATCCAGAAGATCATCGACGAGTGGGTGCTGCCTCACGTGTGAACGGAACTGGCCCCGGCCCAGGGGCCGAGGCCAGGTGCGGCGGACGCCATCGCACAGACGTTTCCACTCCGTGTTCCTTGGACGGCAGCCCGGAGTGGGAGCGTTTCGGATCCGCCCTCCCCACCATTCTGCCGCCCCACCGTGCCTATGGCGAGGGGCAGTTGGGACACATCGACGAGTTCACCCCGGCCCGCGCGCGGGCTCAGCCGCGGTCGAGGCGGAGGCGCCGGGCTCTGGGGAGGCCTGCCACCACCAGGTCGTAGGAATCCTCGATCAGCTCTCTGAGCTGGGCGTCGGGGAGTGCGGCGTCGGCCGTGACCGTGTTCCAGTGGCGTTTGTTCATGTGGTACCCCGGCGCGATCTCGGGGTGCGCGGCCCGCAGCTGAACCGCCAGGTCGGGGTCGCACTTGAGGTTGACGGTGAGCGGACGCCTGTCGAGGGAGGCGAGGGCGAACATCTTTCCCGCGACCTTGAAGACCGACGTCTCCGGCGTGAAGGGGAACTCCTCCACCGCGTCGTTGAAGCTGAGGCAGAACGCGCGCAGCTCCTCGGGGCTCATCCCGGCTCCCCCTCCTTGACCGCGTCCCCGGCCGCGACCGGCTCCACGAGCACCGTCACGATCTTGTTCCGGCGGCCCGCCGCGGACTCCGCGGTGAGCGTCAGCTCCCGGCCGTCCGGCAGCGGCACGACCGCGGACGCCCCGGCGATCGGGACCCGGCCGAGCCGCTTGGCGAGGAGGCCGCCGACCGTCTCCACGTCCTCGTCGTCGAACTCGTCGAAGCCGAAGAGCTCCCCGAGGTCGCCGATGTCGAGACGGGCGGTCACGCGATAGCAGCCGTCGGCCAGCTCCTCGACGGGCGGCAGCTCCCGGTCGTACTCGTCGGTGATCTCGCCGACGATCTCCTCCAGGATGTCCTCGATGGTCACGATGCCGGCCGTGCCGCCGTACTCGTCGATGACCACGGCGACGTGATTGCGCTCCTGCTGCATCTCGCGGAGGAGGTCGCCCGCGTTCTTCGTGTCGGGCACGAAGGTCGCCGGGCGCATCGCCGTCGAGACGAGGTCGGACTCGCTGTCGCGGTTGATGTGCGTCTTGCGCGCCAGGTCCTTGAGGTAGACGACGCCGACCACGTCGTCCTCGCTCTCCCCGGTCACCGGGATGCGCGAGAAGCCGGAGCGCAGGGCGAGCGTGAGGGCCTGCCGGATCGTCTTGAACCGCTCGATGGAGACCAGGTCGGTGCGGGGCACCATCACCTCGCGCACCAGCGTGTCGCCCAGCTCGAAGACGGAGTGCACCATCCGGCGCTCCTCGTCCTCGATCAGGGACTCCTTCTCGGCGAGGTCCACCATCGCGCGCAGCTCGGCCTCGGAGGCGAACGGGCCGCGCCGGAAGCCCTTGCCGGGCGTGAGCGCGTTGCCGATGAGGATCAGCAGGGGCGGGATCGGGCCCATGACCCGGGCCAGCGGGAGCAGCACGTACGCCGCGGCGGTCGCGGTGTTCAGCGGGTGCTGGCGGCCGATGGTGCGCGGCGAGACCCCCACGGCGACATAGCTGACCAGGACCATGACCCCGATGGCGACGGCGAGCGCCTCCCAGGTCCGGTCGAACTCCTTCAGGCAGGCGTACGTCACCAGGGCCGCCGAGGCCATCTCGCAGGCCACCCTGACCAGCAGCGCCACATTGAGATAGCGGGTCGGGTCGGCCGCGACCTGTGCGAGCTTCGCGCTGCCGCGCCGCCCGGAGCGGACGGCCTCGTCCGCGCGGAAGCTGGAGACACGGGCGATGCCCGCCTCCGCGCAGGCCGCGAGCCAGGCGACGACGACCAGGGCGACGGCGCCCGCGATGAGCTGGACGTCCATGGCGTTACGAGACGGTGGGCGCCGGGGACGGGCCGGTCAGGCCCTTCTCCGCGCGCCAGCCGTCGACGATGGCCGCCTGGAGACCGAACATCTCGGTCTTCTCGTCGGGCTCCTCGTGGTCGTACCCCAGCAGGTGCAGCACTCCGTGGACCGTCAGGAGCTGGAGCTCCTCGTCCATGGAGTGCCGCGTCGGGGCGTCCTGGCCCTGCTTGGTGGCGACCTCGGGGCAGAGCACGATGTCGCCGAGGAGGCCCTGCGGAGGCTCGTCGTCGTCCTTCATGGGCGGCCTGAGCTCGTCCATGGGGAAGGACATGACGTCCGTCGGCCCCGGCAGGTCCATCCACTGGATGTGGAGCTGCTCCATGGCGTCGGCGTCCACCACGATCACGGACAGTTCGGAGAGCGGGTGGATGCGCATCCGCGTGAGGGCGTAGCGGGCGATGTCGAGGATCGCCTGCTCATCGACCTCGGTTCCGGATTCGTTGTTGACGTCGATCGACATGGTGGTGCTGGTCTACTTCCCGTCGCGGCTGTCGTGCTGCTCGTACGCGTCGACGATACGGCCGACCAGCTTGTGCCGGACGACGTCGTGGGAGGTGAGCCGGGAGAAGTGGATGTCCTCCACGCCGTCGAGGATGCGCTGCACCTCCCGCAGACCGCTCTTGGTGCCGCCGGGCAGGTCGACCTGGGTGATGTCACCGGTGATGACGATCTTGGAGTCGAAGCCGAGGCGGGTCAGGAACATTTTCATCTGCTCGGCGCTGGTGTTCTGCGCCTCGTCGAGGATGATGAACGCGTCGTTGAGCGTCCTGCCGCGCATGTACGCCAGGGGCGCGACCTCGATCGTGCCCGCCGCCATGAGGCGCGGGATCGAGTCCGGGTCGAGCATGTCGTGCAGCGCGTCGTACAGCGGGCGGAGATAGGGGTCGATCTTTTCGTAGAGCGTGCCCGGCAGGAAGCCGAGCCGCTCGCCCGCCTCGACCGCGGGCCGGGTCAGGATGATGCGGTTGACCTGCTTGGACTGGAGCGCCTGCACCGCCTTGGCCATGGCGAGGTACGTCTTGCCCGTACCGGCCGGGCCGATGCCGAACACGATCGTGTGCTTGTCGATCGCGTCCACATAGCGCTTCTGGTTCAGGGTCTTGGGGCGGATGGTGCGGCCGCGGGACGAGAGGATGTTCTGCGTGAGGACCTCGGCGGGGGTCTCCTCCGCGCCGTTGCCGTTCTCGTCCGCCCTCAGCATGGCGATCGAGCGTTCCACCGCATCCTCCGTCATCGGCTGTCCGGTGCGGAGCACCAGCATCATCTGGTCGAACAAGCGCTGGATGAGGGCCACTTCGCGGGCCTCGCCCACGGCGCTCACCTCATTGCCCCGGACGTGGATGTCGGCCGCCGGGAAGGCCTTCTCGATCACGCGCAGCAGGGCGTCGCCGGAGCCGAGGACGGTCACCATGGGGTGGTTGGCCGGCACGGTGAAGTGTGCCCGGGCCTGGCCCTGCGCGGCAGTGGGAGTTGTGGGTGTCTGAGTCATGGGCCGGCTCTAAAGGCCTGCTCAACCCTCCTTCGCGCCAGATCCGGCGCCGCTTGCGCGGACCGGGACGTCCGCCGTCGTGGTTCCTCGGTGATGGTCGGGTGACGGCCGCGGTGATCACGGCTGCCACACCGTCTGGACAGCTGTTCCTGCACTGCCAAGAGTACGACGGCCCACTGACAGAGCCGTAGGCCTTTTCGGCCCGGCCCCCGGATGCGCCCCCGCGCGCTCAGGCGGACCGGAATCCGATGGTCGGCACGGCCCGGCGCAGCGGCCAGGGCCTGCCGGCCGCCGGAAGCAGGGTCTCCAGGAAGCTGTAGCGCCGCAGGGCCATCGGGTCCTGCTCGTCGAACTCCGTGACCCGCCGCCACCAGCCGCCCACCTCGGCCCAGCCGGGCGCGGAGAGCGACCCGCCGAACTCCTGCACGGAGAGGGCCGCGGTGAGCCCGGCGAAGGCGAGCCGGTCCGCCAGCGGCCACCCGGCCAGGGTGCCGGTGACGAAACCGGCGACGAAGACGTCGCCCGCGCCGGTCGGGTCCATGGCCTCCACCTCGATCGCGGGCACCTCCGCGCTCTCGCCGGTCCGCCGGTCCACCGCGTACGCCCCGTCGGCACCGAGGGTCACCACCGCGAGCGGTACGTACTCGGTCAGCGCGTGGGCCGCCTCCCTGGGGCAGGAGGTGCGGGTGTACCGCATGGCCTCCTCCGCGTTCGGCAGGAACGCCTCGCAGTGCCGCAGGTCGGGGAGGGCGGCGAGATCCCACCGGCCGGTGTCGTCCCAGCCGACGTCGCCGAAGATCCGGGTGCCGCTGCCCGCGGCCTGGGCGATCCAGGGGGCGCTGGTGCCGGGGGCGAGCGAGGC
>NZ_JASKYR010000305.1:0-7844 GCF_041028215.1 Streptomyces flavofungini | reverse complement strand
AAACCCCCCTCGCTCCCCTCCCCCAATGGCGACCGCGGTGAGCAGCGCGGTGCGCTCGGCGAGGCCGATGGTGTCGTCCCCGACGACGTGTCCGTCTTCGACGACGCGATACCTGCCGTGGCGAAACTCGACCCGGACCTGCTCAAGGCTCTCCGCGCAGCCGCGACCGACGCGGCGGTGGACGGAGCGAAGTTCTCCGTCAACAGCGGCTGGCGTTCCGCGGCGTACCAGAACCAGCTCTTGCGCGAGGCGGTCGCCAAGTACGGCTCCGAAGAGCGGGCCGCGCGCTGGGTGGCCACGGCGGCGACGTCACCCCATGTGTCGGGCGACGCGGTCGACCTCAAGGTCTCCGGTGCCACGCAGTGGCTGTCCGAGCATGGCGCCGAGTACGGGCTGTGCCGCATATACGAGAACGAGCCCTGGCACTTCGAACTGCGCACCGAGGCGCCCGATCGCGGCTGCCCGCGTATGTACGCCGACCCCACCCACGACCCGAGGATGAAGCAGTGACCGGCACTGAGCGGCAAGCGACGATGACGCGAGTGGAGACGGCGGAGGCCGGGCAGGACAGCGCTGGCACCGGCACTGGCACCGGCACTGGCACTGGCACTGGCACTGGCACTTGCTCACGGGACCCCGGGACGGATGGCTGGCGCGCGGGCGTCCGCCGGGCGATCCGCAACGGCACCCGGCCCGAGCCCTGGAAGCGCGGCCTGGTGCTCACGGGGCTGGCGCTGCTGCTGGGCCTGTTCATGCTCCTGCACAGCAAAATCCCGAACCGGATCGGAAACCTCGGCAGCCTGGCCGAGACCGTCCTGCCGTGGTTCGGCCTGTTCGTGCCGGTGCTCCTGGCCGGGGCGCTGTGGCGCCGCTCCGCCTCAGCGGTGGTCGCGCTGCTGCTGCCGGTCGTGGCGTGGCTGCACCTCTTCGGCGGGCTGCTCGGCGACAAGTCACACCCGGCCAGCGACCTCACCGTGGCCAGTCACAACGTCCGCGCCGACAACCCCGACCCGGTCGGCACCGCCCGTACTCTGGCCGCCTCCGGCGCGGATGTGCTGGCCCTGGAAGAGGTCACCCCACAGGCGCGGCCGGTGTACGAAAAGGAGCTGGCGAAGACCTACCCGCAGCACGTGGTGCGGGGCACGGTCGGACTGTGGAGCAAGCTGCCGCTGTCGGACACCGAACCGGTCGACACCGCGATGGATGTCGGACCACTGGCGGACACCAAGCCGGTCGACGCCAGAATGGCCGACATACGCGCACTGCGCACCACCGTGGCCACGAAGCAGGGTCCGCTGGCGGTGTACGTGGCCCATCTGGGCTCGGCACGGGTCAATCCCCGGACGGGCTTCTGGACCGACTCGCGGGACAGGAACGCACAGGCGCTGGGCAAGGCCATCGCCGCCGAACGCATTGAGCGGGTGGTCCTGCTCGGCGACCTGAACGGCGTGCTGGACGACCGCGCGTTCACCGGCATCACCGCGCAGCTGCGCTCGGTCCAGGATGCGGCCGGTGACGGCTTCGGGTTCACCTGGCCGTCGAAGTTCCCGGTGGTGCGGATCGACCAGATCCTGGTTCGCGGCGTGGAACCGGCCAGCTCGTGGACGCTTCCGGCCACGGGCAGCGACCATCTGCCGGTGGCGGCGGGGATCAGCTGGTGAGATCAGCACAGGTACGGACAGCGGCACAATCACAGGACACCGACACCGGCACCGGCACCAGCACCGCCCCGACGGAGACACTGCGGCCGAACCACTCCGGCCGCACCGATCCCCGGCGTTCGACGACAGCGCGTACCGCATGCGGGCCGGAGGTGGCACGATCCGGCCATGGATCTCTCCGCCCGGCAGCTCGTCCTGGCCACCTTGGACCGTCAACTCCTGCTGCGACGACAGCACCTCGATGTGGCGGACGCGGTCCGGCAAGTGTGTGCTCTCCAGGCCCAGACACCGGCGTCGCCGTACCTGGCGCTCTGGAACCGCGTGCGGGACTTCGCTCCCGAGGACCTCGACGCGGCCCTCGCCGACGGCCGTCTCGTCAAGGCGACCCTCATGCGGATCACGCTGCACATCGTCCACGCCGAGGACTACGAGCCGTTCCGCGCCGCCATGCTCAGCACCCTGCGGGCATCGCGGCTGCACGACCGCCGCTATACCTCGACCGGACTGACCCCACACGACGCCGACGCGCTGCTGCCCGAGCTCGCCGAGTTCTTGCGGCTGCCCCGTACCGGCGCCGAGGTCGAAGCCGAACTCACCCAGCGGCACGGCGAGCACGCACACCGTTTGTGGTGGGCGCTGCGTACGTACGCGCCCGTGCGGCACGCCCCTGCCCGGGGACCGTGGTCGTTCGCTCACCGCAACACCTACCGCGCCGCCCCGGCACCCGAAGGCGCCCCGCGGGGAACAGGTGCGGGTGCGGGTGCCGAGGCCGGTGCCGCTGCTGCGGCCGGTGCCGGTGTTCAACACCTACTGCTCGCCTACCTGCGCGCGTTCGGGCCCGCGTCGGCCCAGGACTTCGCTCGCTTCACCCCGCTGACCCGAACCGTGATATCCGCGGCCATAGAGGGTCTCGGTGACCAGCTGATACGGGTTCCGGGACCCGGCCGTGCGGCCCTGTTCGACCTGGCCGGGGCCACAGTGCCCGCCGATGACACCCCGGCCCCGCCGAGGCTGCTGCCGATGTGGGACAGCACGCTGCTCGCGCACGCCGTCCCCGGGCGCGTCATGCCGCCGGAGTACCGGTCCCTGGCCGTCCGTCGCAACGGCGATGTGCTGCCCTGCCTGCTCGTGGACGGACAGGTCGCCGGGGTGTGGCGCGCGACCGACGACGGCGTGGAACTGACCGCCTTCCACCAGCTCTCCAAGGCGGCCTGGCAGGGCTTGACGGAGGAGGCGGAGAAGCTGTCGCTCCTGATCGCCGACCGTGATCCGGCCGTCTACCGGAGGTACGGGCACTGGTGGGACAAGGGATTCCCCGCTGCCGAGAAGGTGGTCGTCAAGGGGTGAAGGGGTCCGGCGCGTGGAGCGACCCCGTGGAGCGGACCCGTGAAGCGGCTCCATGGAGCGGCTCCAGGAGCGGTTCCGGATGGGGTGTGCGTGGGCGGTTCGCATGTCGCGTGCGGTGTTCAGCAGTGGTCGCTCGGCGCGCTCCTACCGGGACCGGGTGGCCTGCCCTCCGTCGGCCGTGCTCGTGACGCCGAGATGGCGCAGTGTCACCGAAGTGGGTGGCGGCAGGGGCTCGTTGGCCCTGTCGGCTCGGAAGGACTGGAGCAGATAGGCCACCAGGCGCCGGGAGGCCGCGCCATCGTCCGGCGAAGCGGTGACCAGACCTCCGTGCGCCAGCAGCACCACGGTCACGTCCGACGGCCGGAAGTCGGCACGGAGATGTCCCGATGCCTGGGCCCTGCGCACCAGGGTCGCGAGGTCCCGCTCGGCGTGTTCCCGGGCGGATGTGTGGCCCACCGTGCTGTCCGGAAAGGCCGCCGCGAACGCGGCCGGGAATCCCCGCTCCTGGCGCTGGAGTTCGCAGACGGTCTCGATGAGCCGCTGGAAACCCCGCCAGGGGTCGGGGTCGGCCAGCGCCTCGGTGAGCGCGTGCCCGCAGGTGCGCATCTGCTGCTCGTACGCACCGCGCACCAGGGCGTCCCGGGTCGGGAAGTGCCGGTACAGCGTTGCCACGCCGACTCCGGCCCGGCGCGCCACGGTCGCCATGGGCGCGTCGATCCCGCGCTCGGCGAAGACCGCGCGAGCGGCCACGAGGACCCGGTCGCGGTTGCGCCGGGCATCGGCCCGCACTCCGGCACCGGTCCGCGCATCGCCGTCGGCCCGCGTTCCGCCGTCGGCCCGCACTCCGTCCCGTCTCCTGATCCGAGACGATTCCGTCATCGCTGCCTCTCACTTCCGATTCAAACGGACGATCTCATCCACTTACGAGCCTACGGTCGAAGCCGTCCCTCGCCGGAGTACCGCACCGGCCACCAACGGAGAACGACGGAAGAGGCAGCGCCGTGAAAGACGACCTCTCGATGAAGGCAGTGCTCTACGACCGTTATGGCACCCCCGATGTGCTGTACGTGAGCCGGGTGCCGCGCCCCGCACCGGCACGGGGTGAGGTACTCGTGCGCGTACACGCCTTCAGTGTCAACGGCGGCGAACTCGCTGCCCGTGCCGGTCGCGTCCGCCTCCTGACCGGCCGGAAATTCCCCCAACGCACCGGGCTGGACTTCACCGGCGAAGTCGTCGCGCTGGGCGCCGATGCGACGGGGGTGGCACTCGGCGATCGTGTGTGGGGCGTCCTGCCCCGCACCTCCGGCTTCGGCAGCGCCGCCGAGTACGTGGCTGTGCCCGCCGAGCGGCTCGGCTCGGTCCCCGGCGCACTGGACCTGGTGGACGCCGCCGCGCTGCCGGTGGCCACCACGGCCATCACCGCACTGCGGGACAAGGCGGGGCTGCGCGCCGGGGAACGCCTGCTCGTGCGGGGCGCGGCAGGTGGTGTCGGCAATGCCGCCGTACAGCTCGGACGGGCCTACGGCGCCGAGGTCACCGCCCTCGCCCGCGCCGCCAATCTCGGCTTCGTGCGCGATCTCGGCGCGCACGAGGCGCTCGACCACAGGGCCGTCTCCCCGGCGAATCTTGGCCGCTTCGACGTGGTCCTTGACACCGCCGGGACAGACCTGCGGACGTTCCGCCACCTGCTGAATTCCGGCGGGCGCATGGTCACCATCGCCTTCGACCAGAACCGGCCCGCGGCATCGCTCGCCTATATCGCGGCCAGCGCGGTGCGCGGACGCGGCCGAGTGCGCTTCTTCAGCGGCAACCCCAGGACAGCGGCCTTCGACGACCTCGCACGCCACGTGACCGAGGGCAGGCTGCGCCCGGCGGTGGACACCGTCTTCCCGCTGGAGGAGACGGCCGAGGCGCACCGCGCCCTGGAGGCGGGAGGCGTGCGCGGCAAGTACGTGGTCAGGGTCGTCTAGGACGGTCGTCCAGGAGTGCCGTGCCCCGGCGGCTGCCTGAAGTGTCAGAGTGGAAGTCCACGGTCAACCACTCAGGAGACAGACACCCTCCCATGCGCTTGCTGCTCATACGTCACGGTCAGACCCCTTCCAACCTGAAGCATCTGCTGGACACGGCGGAGCCTGGACCCGCGCTGACCCCGCTGGGCCAGCAGCAGGCCGCCGCGCTGCCCGAGGCGCTGGCCGGTGAGGACATCGGCGCCCTGTACGCGTCCACGCTGCTGCGCACCCAGCTCACCGCCGCGCCGCTGGCCGCCCGTACCGGGCTTGAGGTGCGGGTACGGGACGGCCTGCGTGAGCTGTCCGCCGGTGATCTTGAGATGCGTGGTGACGAGGACGCCATCGATACGTACATGGGCACCGCCTTCGCCTGGTCCGCGGGCGACACGGGGCTGCGCATGCCGGGCGGGGAGTACGGCACGGAGGCGCTGGCCCGCTTCGACAGTGTGATCGAAGAGGCCGCGAACACGGTCAGCGGCACCGGCATTGGTACGGCCGCCGACACCGGCACAGGCCCCGGTACAGCCCCTGGCACTGGCACGCGGACCGTGGCCATGGTCAGCCACGGCGCCGTCATCCGCATGTGGGTGGCGGCCCGCGCCGAGAACATCGGCGTCGATTTCGCCGCCTCCCACCCCCTGGAGAACACCGCCGTCGTCATCCTCTCCGGCTCACCGGCCGAGGGATGGCGCGTCCTGACCTGGGCGGGCCGCTCCATCGGCCCCGAGAGCGAGACCCCCGAGGAGAGCGGGCCCACGGGGGAAGCGGTGGACGACAGCGCCGTGTACGACCGCACGTCAGAGACCACCTCCGACCAGGAGCACACTCAGGAGCGCACCTCATGAGCCGCAGCACCGTCCGCGAAGAGGTCCCCCGTACGATGCGCGCCTCGGTCCTCCTCGCCAAGGGCCGACTCCGCCTGGAGGAACGTCCGGTCCCCGCGCCCGCCGCCGACGAAGTCCTGGTCAGGGTGGCGTCGGTCGGCGTGTGCGGTTCCGACGTGCACTACTACCGCGAAGGGCGGATCGGGGACTTCGTCGTCGACTCGCCCCTGGTCCTGGGGCATGAGGCGTCGGGCCGTATTGTCGCGGTCGGCACGAGCGTCTCCGAGGACCGGATCGGCGAACGCGTCGCGATCGAGCCCCAGCGCCCGTGCCGCACCTGCGCCCAGTGCACGGCCGGCCGCTACAACCTCTGTCCGCACATGCGGTTCTACGCGACACCGCCCGTCGACGGCGCCTTCCAGGAGTACGTGACGATCCAGGCACCCTTCGCCCATCCCGTGCCCGATACGGTCTCCGACGACGTGGCCGCGCTGCTCGAACCCCTGTCGGTCGGCATCTGGGCCTGCCGCAAGGCCGCCATCGCCCCCGGCTCGCGGGTGCTCATCGCGGGCGCGGGCCCGATCGGAGTCATCACCGCCCAGTCGGCGAAGGCGTTCGGCGCGGCGGAGGTGATCGTCTCCGACCCCGTGCCCGCACGCCGCGCGATGGCCGAGCGGTACGGCGCGACGACCACCCTCGACCCGGCGGCCGACCCTGTCGCCGGTCTGGACGTGGACGCCTTCATCGACTGCTCCGGCGCTACCCCGGCCGTCCGGGCGGGCATCACCGCCGTCCGGGGCGCGGGCACCGTCGTACTCGTCGGCATGGGCGCCGATGACGTCCCGCTGCCCATCCCGGTCATCCAGAACCGCGAGCTGCAGGTCACCGGCGTCTTCCGGTACACCGGCACCTGGCCCGTGGCCGCCGGGCTCGCCGCCTCCGGCCAGGTCGACCTGGAGTCCCTGGTGACCGGCCGCTTCGACCTGGACCACGTCGAGGACGCGCTCAACGCCGACCTCGTCCCGGGCGCCCTCAAGGCGGTGGTGCGCCCCTGACCGAGTGGGCCCGGGCCCGGCCGCCGACCCCGGGCCCACCGCCGACCGGGTGAACCCGGACGCGTACGCGTGTGGTCGACCCTCGCTTGGGCAACCGGGCGCAACCCGGTCATTTCGAGCAGGAGGTCATGGATCCTTGACGCCGTACGTCTGCACTCTCAGCGATATCCCTCCGAGCGCGAGCGAAGCGCGAGCGGCCCTCGGTGACTTCCTCGACGAGCAGGACTGGCGCTCCGCGTCGGGCCGTATGGACGCCCTGCTCGCCGTCTCGGAACTGGTCGCGGACGCACAGCAGCACTCTGCGGGGATCGGGCAGCTCTCCGCCCGCACCTTCCAGTACACCCTGGAGCTGACGCTCGACTATCTGCCGGGCGCACGCACGGCACCGCGGTCGGGGCTCGGCTGGAGCATCGTGAACGCGGTCGCCCGGGGCGTCACGCTCACCGAGTCCCGGGACGCGGGCTGCCGGGCCCGCGTCCTCATGGACCTGGCCTGAAAGGACGTGGCGCGAAGGGACCTGGCTCGGAGAGACCTGGAGTGAAGGGACCTTGCGCGCAAGCACCCGGCGTCTCACATGGCCGGTCCCGCGTACGCCGTCACGTCCTCCACCGATGCGTTGCCGCCGCAGATCACCAGGCCGAGCCGGGTCGCGTCGCCCGTCTTGGCCAGGACGCGGCGCGCGGCGGGGAGCAGGCAGCCCGCGGCGGGCTCGGCCCACACCTTGGCGTGCTCGGCCAGTTCGAGCACGCCCGCGTAGGCCTCCGCCTCGGGCACGACCAGCACCTCGTCGACCAGCTCACGCACCATCGTGTAGGTGAGCGGGGACACGGTGGGCGCGCTCAGGGTCGTGATGCGTGAGTCCACGTCCACGTGGACCGGCCCACCGCAGGCCAACGCCTGGGACATCGCGTCCGCGCCGGTRGTCTCCACGCCCCACACGCGCACGCC
>NZ_JASKYR010000304.1:0-8692 GCF_041028215.1 Streptomyces flavofungini | reverse complement strand
GTGGCGGCCCGAGCGCCAGCGGCCGTCGGTCCAGCGGGCCATCAGGTCGCCGATGTTGACGGTGAACGCGTCGGGGTCGAACGGCGCGTCCTCCCAGCCGCCCGCGTCCGTGAAGACCTGGAGGCCGCCCCTGCCCGCCTGCCGGTCCAGGACGGTGACCGTGCCGAAGTCGGTGTGCGGGCCGATGCGGAACTGGCCGGGCTCGGGTGCGCCGACCCGCTCCGTGCCCGGATACCAGTTGATGTTGAACCCCCAGGTGGGGTGCCCCGTGTGCCGGGTGAAGAAGTCCTCGTCCTCGCCGAGCGCGGCGCCGAGGAGGCCGAGCAGCACATCGGAGAGGACCCGCATCCTCGCCAGGTACATCTCCACGAGTTGCCGCAGCTCCGGGGCCTCGGTCGGCCAGGTGTTCGGCGCGAACCACTCGGCGTCCACGGCCGGGTCGCCCGTCGGCTCGTCGGCGGCGAAGGACAGTGACTCCTTCAGGTCCGGGGGAGCGGCGGTGCCCTCCGCGTAGCTGTTGGCCTCCGCGCCGGGCCCGAGCCAGCCGCGCCCGCCGACCGGCACCGCGTACGGCCGCTTCGCCGCCTCGGGCAGATGGAAGAAGCCGCGGGCCGCCTCTCTGATCGCCGAGCGCAGGGCCGGGTCGATGCCGTGGCCGGTCACCAGGAGGAACCCGGCGGTGCGCAGGGCGGCGTCGACGGTCCGTGCCGTCCGCCCGCGGGCCTCCGGGTCGCCGGAGAGCCACGGACGCAGATCGATCGTGGGGATGGCCGATGCGGTCCTCATGCCCCCCATGCTGCCCACCCGGGGCCGCCGCCAGGCCTCATCGACGCGGCCGATCGGCCCATCGGCAGGACGCCCCACTGGGCCGTGGACCAGGGGGTACGCCCGTTCGTAGCGTCATCGGCATGACAGCGACCAAGTCTCTTGAACGCAGGGGCACCGCCCAGCTCACCGCCGCGATGGCGCTCTCCGGAACCCTCGGCGTCTTCGTCGTCGAGTCCGGCGCCGCCGCCTTCAACGTGGTCTTCTTCCGCGTCCTGTTCGGCGCGCTCGCCCTCGGCGCGTACGCCTTCGCCCGCGGCTACTTCCGCGACCACGGGCTCACCCCCAAGAAGGTGGGCCTCGCCGCGCTCGGCGGCCTCTTCATCGTCTTCAACTGGGTGTTCCTCTTCAAGGCGTACGAGGCCACCTCGATCTCGCTCGCCACCGTCGTCTACCACACGCAGCCGTTCTTCCTGGTGCTGCTCAGCGCCCTCGTCCTGCGCGAGCGCCTCACCCGCTCCCAGCTGGGCTGGCTGGTCGTCGCGTTCGCCGGGCTCGTGCTGGTCTCAGGGGTGCGCCCGGGGGACGCGGGGTCGCTCGCGGGCATCGGCCTCGCCCTGCTCGCGGCCGTCCTCTACGCCCTGTCCACCCTGGTCACCAAGCGCGTCACGGGCGTGCGGCCGCATCTGATCGCGCTGATCCAGGTCGTGGTCGGCATCCCGCTGCTGCTGCCCTTCACCGACTTCGGGGCGATGCGAGGCACGGGCGCCGGATGGGCGTGGCTCGCCGGACTCGGCGTGATCCACACGGGCCTGATGTACGTCCTGATGTACGCGGCGTACGCGAAGCTGCCCACCGCCAAGATCGCCGTTTTGGCCTTCACCTACCCGGCGGTCGCGATGGTCGCCGACTGGGCGGTCTACGGCCACCACATCGGCCCGGTCCAGGCGCTCGGCGTCCCGCTGATCGTCCTGGCGAGCCTCAGGGTGACGCTTGCTCCCGCACGAGCCGCACGGCCTGCTCCACGAACAGCCGCACCTGCGGCGGAAGCCGTTTCCCCGACCGCCACGCGAGCTGTGTCCACAGGGTGAACGGCGGCGTCCACGGCAGCCGCACCAGCGTGCCGTCGGCCAGCTCCCGGGCCACCGCCACCGCCGGGAGCAGCGCCACCCCGAGCCCGCCGGCCACACCCTGCTTGGTCGCCTCGATGGTGCCGAACTCCATGAACGGCGGCGGCTCACCGGTCCGCTCGCGCAGCTCCGACTCGAAGAGGTCGCGGTACGGGCAGCCCGGCTCGGTCCCGACGAGCTGCACCGCCGCCAGATCGGCGGTGCCGAGCGTCCCCGCGCGGGTCCGCCCGGCCAGCGGATGCGAGGGCGCGCAGACCAGGACCAGCGGCTCCTCGGCGAGGACCTCGGTCTCCAGGCCCTGGTGCGCGGTCTCCGGCTCCATCAGGAAGCCCACGTCGTACGTGCCCTGCCGCAGCGCCTGCCGCGTCTCGTCGCCGAGCGTGGGGCGCAGGGAGAGCCGGACCTCGGGGTAGCGGTGGTGGAAGAGTTCGAGGAGCGGCGGCAGCCGGTAGGAGGTCAGCGACTCCATGGTGCCTACCGCGATCGTCCCCGAGGGCTCCTCGGCGCCGACGACGGCGGCGCGCGCCTCCTCGGTCAGCTCGATGATCTGCCGGGCGTAGGGCAGCAGCCGTTCCCCCGCCTCGGTCAGCCGGATGCGGCTGCCGAGCCGGTCGAACAGCTCCGTACCGCCGAGCGAGCCCTCCAGGGCCCTGATCTGACTGGTCACGCTGGACTGGGCGTACTTCAGCTCGGTGGCGGCGCGGGTGAAGCTCAGGACGGTGGCGACCTTCTCGAAGGTCACGAGGAGCCGCAGTTCCACGGGTGCTCAGCCCTCGTTGCCCTTGTCGCGCTTGTCGCGCTCGTTCTCACCGGAGTCCTCTTCCCGAAGCGACTTCAGGAACTCCGGGTTGTCGTCGGGCGCCACCCACCGGGTCCTGCCGCGCCCCGCCGGGCCGCCCGCGCCGTGCCGCACCTTGCCCGTGACGAACCAGGCGATGGGACCGAGCAGCACCTCTCCGAAGAGCAGCACGATGATGACCCACACCACCTTGGGCAGGTGTCTGACTTCCTTCTCCGGAGTGTTCAGGACATCGATGAAGGCATAGATCCACACTGCCAGGACCAGCAGGAACGGCAGATACCTGAGCATGGTGGCGCGATCCCCCAAGGGTGACGGCGGGAGGCGTGTGCGTGCCCCCGGTGACGGGGCCAGGGTAGCCGGTGCCGGATACTGGAAGGCATGGCTTATGACGATCTTCGCTCCCTGCTCCGGGCGCTGGAGCGCGAGGGCGACCTGAAGCGCATCAAGGCCGAGGTCGACCCGTACCTGGAGGTCGGTGAGATCGTCGACCGGGTGCAGAAGTCGGGCGGTCCCGCGCTCCTCTTCGAGAACGTCAAGGGCTCCGCGATGCCCCTGGCGATGAACGTGTACGGCACGGACCGGCGGCTGCTCAAGGCGCTCGGCCTGAAGTCCTACGGCGACATCAGCGACAAGATCGGCGGCCTGCTCAAGCCGGAGCTGCCGCACGGCTTCGTCGGCATCCGCGAGGCGTTCGGCAAGCTCGGCGCGATGACGCACGTACCGCCGAAGAAGGTGAAGTCCGACAGCGCTCCGGTCCAGGAGGTCGTCCTCACCGGCGACGACGTGGACCTGGAGCGGCTGCCCGCGCTCTTCACCTGGCCCGAGGACGGCGGCTCCTTCTTCAATCTGGGCCTGACCCACACCAAGGACCCCGACACCGGCGTCCGCAACCTCGGCCTGTACCGCCTCCAGCGCCACGACAAGCGCACCATCGGCATGCACTGGCAGATCCACAAGGACAGCCGCAATCACTACCAGGTGGCCGCCCGCAGGGGCGAGAAGCTGCCCGTCGCCATCGCCTTCGGCTGCCCGCCCGCCGTGACGTACGCCTCGACGGCGCCGCTGCCCGGCGACATGGACGAGTACATGCTGGCCGGGTTCATCCAGGGCAAGCGCGTGGAGATGGTCGACTGCAAGACGGTCCCGCTCCAGGTGCCCGCGCACGCCGAGGTCGTCATCGAGGGCTGGCTGGAGCCCGGCGAGATGCTGCCCGAGGGCCCCTTCGGCGACCACACGGGCTTCTACACCCCGCAGGAACCGTTCCCCGCACTGAAGATCGACTGCGTGACGATGCGGAAGCGCCCGCTGCTCCAGTCGATCGTGGTCGGCCGCCCGCCGACGGAGGACGGCCCGCTCGGCCGCGCCACCGAACGCTTCTTCCTGCCCCTGCTCAAGGTGATCGTCCCGGACATCGTCGACTACCACCTGCCGGAGTCGGGCGGCTTCCACAACTGCGCGATCGTCTCGATCGACAAGAAGTACCCCAAGCACGCCCAGAAGGTCATGCACGCCATCTGGGGCGCGCACATGATGTCGCTGACGAAGCTGATCATCGTGGTGGACAAGGACTGCGACGTGCACAACCTGCACGAGGTGTCCTGGCGCGCGCTCGGCAACACCGACTACGCCCGTGACCTCACCGTCGTGGAAGGCCCGGTCGACCACCTCGACCACGCCTCCTACCAGCAGTTCTGGGGCGGCAAGGCGGGCATCGACGCCACCCGCAAGCTTCCCGAAGAGGGATACACACGGGACGGGGGCTGGCCGGAGATGGTCGAGTCCGACCCGGAGACGGCGGCGAAGGTCGACCGCCGCTGGAAGGAGTACGGGCTGTGAGCTCCGCTTCAGCAGCCATCCCGCAGCCGGGGCGCACCAGGGCCTTCCTGCGCCTGGTGATGATCGAGCACTCCGTGTTCGCGCTGCCCTTCGCCTACATCGCCGCGCTCACCGCCATGTTCCAGCTGGACGAGAACATCCACTGGGGACGGCTGCTCCTGGTCACCATCTGCATGGTGGGCCTGCGGACGTTCGCCATGGCGGCCAACCGGATCATCGACCGCGAGATCGACGCCCGCAATCCGCGCACCGCGCACCGCGAGCTGGTGACGGGCGCCGTCTCGGTGAAGTCGGCGTGGACCGGCGCGCTGATCGCGCTCGTCGTCTTCCTCGGCGCCGCCGCGCTGCTCAACCCGCTCTGCCTGGCGCTCGCGCCCATCGCGGTGATCCCGATGGTCGTCTATCCGTACGGCAAGCGGTTCACGAACTTCCCGCAGGCCATCCTCGGCCTCGCCCAGGCCATGGGCCCGGTCGGCGCCTGGATCGCGGTCACCGGCGAGTGGTCGGGGCAGGCCGTGATCCTCGGCCTCGCGGTCGGCGTCTGGATCGGCGGCTTCGACCTGATCTACGCCTGCCAGGACGTGGAGACCGACCGCGAGGTCGGCGTGAAGTCGGTGCCCGCGCGCTTCGGCATCCCGGCCGCCATCTGGGGCGCCCGCGGCTGTCACCTCGTGACCACGGCGCTCTTCGTCTGGTACGCCGCCGCCACGGACGCGGGCGTGTTCTTCTGGCTCGGCCTCGCGATCGTCGCGGGCGCCTTCGTCTACGAGCACTCGATCGTCAGGCCGCACGACCTGACCCGGCTGAACCGCGCCTTCTTCCAGGTGAACGGTTTCATCGGAATCGCCCTGTTCGTCTGCGCGCTGCTCGATCTGCTCGTACGCGGGCTCACCGTCTGACCGGCCGCCGGATAGGCTTCACAGCGTGAATCCAGGAGATACGCAGCGTAGGCCTTGGATCGTGGGGGTGTCGGGCGCCTCCGGGACGCCGTACGCCGCGGCCGTCCTCCGCGCGCTGCTCGCGGCGGGCGAGAGCGTCGACCTCGTCGTCTCGCGGGCCTCGCGGCTCACGCTGCTCGACGAGACGGGCATCGCCTTCCGCGACGCGCACTGGCGCGAGGACCTGCGGCAGTGGCTCGCGCGCGGCGCGGACGGCAAGCCGGGCACCTTCGACGTGCCGGTGGACGACGTGCGGTACTGGCCCGCCGGTGATCTGGCCGCAGGGCCCTCCTCGGGGTCGTACGCGACCAAGGGGATGCTGATCGTGCCCGCGTCCACGGCGTGTGTGGCGGGGGTGGCGCTCGGTCTCTCGAAGGACCTGCTCCAGCGGTCGGCGAGCGTGACGCTCAAGGAAGGCCGACGGCTCGTGGTCTGCGTCCGCGAGACACCGCTGAACGGACAGACGCTGAAGCACATGGTGAGCCTGGACGAGGCGGGCGCGATCGTGCTGCCCGCCTCTCCGGCGTTCTACGCGGGGGCGACGCACATCCAGGACCTGGTGGACTTCGTCGCCGGGCGGACGCTGGACGCGGCAGGGGTGCCGCACAGCCTGTACCGCCGTTGGGAGGGAGAGCTCGGCTCCGGCAGTCCCGGAGGGGGCTCGGGCTCCCGCTAGGGGATCAGCGCTTCTTGGCGGCGCGCTTCTTGCGGCCGTCCTTGGGTGCGGCGATCCGGTGGGCACGCGAGCGGTTGGCCAGGTCCTGAAGCTCGCGCATACGGGCGTAGGCCATCTCGATCGAGTACACGGGGTGACTCACTCCTGAAGGATCGTTGTTGATCGGCTGAGATTGAGAAAGATTTACAGGGCGTGAACCCTGTTACGCCTTAGATTCTACACATAGACTCGCGGTATCGCTGAATAATGAAAGGCATCGCACCTATGGACGCCGTCGACAGGCAGCTCATCCAGGCTTTGCGGGAGAACGGGCGCGCCTCGTACGCCGAACTCGGGCGGCTCGTGGGCCTCTCCGGGCCCAGCGTCACGGACCGGATCAACCGCCTCGAAGCGGCCGGAGTCATCACCGGTTACCGCGCGACGGTCGACTCCGCCTCGCTCGGCCTCGGCGTCATCGCCCTCATCGGCATCTCGCTCTCCGACGCCGCGGACCACGAGGACGTGGCACGCCGCCTGAAGGACCTGCACGAGATCGAGGACTGCTGGTTCATCGCGGGCGACGACTCGTACATGCTCAAGGTCAGGGCCAGTGACGTGGACGGCCTGGAGAAGACCATCCGCAGGCTCAGCGGCACCCGGGGGGTCTCCCGCACGCGGACCACGATCGTGCTCTCCACCAAGTGGGAGAACCGCGTCGGCGAGCTGCCGGAAGAGGAGTAGGCCGCCGCCCCGGGCCGCCGGGCCGGGGGAGTACGGTTGGCGGAGTTTGTCGTAGGTCGTGGGTCGCTGGGAGAGGTAAGGGCGAGGGCATGGACGCAGGTCTCAAGCGCGATCTTGAGCAGAAGGTCCGGGACGGCGAGCGGCTGTCCCGCGAGGACGGCATCGCGCTCTACGAGTCGGACGACCTCGCCTGGCTCGGCGGCCTCGCCCACGAGGTGCGCACGCGCAAGAACGGCGACGTCGTGCATTTCAACGTCAACCGCCACCTCAACATGACCAACGTGTGCACCGCCTCGTGCGCCTACTGCTCCTTCCAGCGCAAGCCGGGCGAGAAGGACGCGTACACGATGCGCATCGAGGAGGCCGTCCGCCTCGCCAAGGCGATGGAGGGCGAGAACCTCACCGAGCTGCACATCGTCAACGGCCTCCACCCCAACCTGCCCTGGCGGTACTACCCGCGTTCGCTGAGCGAGCTCAAGAAGGCGCTCCCGAACGTCTCCCTGAAGGCCTTCACCGCCACCGAGATCCACCACTTCGAGACCATCTCCGGCATGTCGGCCTCCGACATCCTGGACGAGCTGATCGAGGCGGGCCTCGAATCGCTCACCGGCGGCGGCGCGGAGATCTTCGACTGGGAGGTGCGGCAGCACATCGTCGACCACCGCACCCACTGGGAGGACTGGTCGCGCATCCACCGCCTCGCGCACGAGAAGGGTCTGAAGACCCCGTGCACGATGCTGTACGGCCACATCGAGGAGCGCCGCCACCGCGTCGACCACGTCCTGCGCCTGCGTGAGCTCCAGGACGAGACCGGCGGCTTCCAGGTCTTCATCCCGCTGCGCTACCAGCACGACTTCGTGGACATGAAGGACGGCAAGGTCAGGAACCGCCTCCAGGCGCGGACCACCATGGCCTCCGGCGCCGAGGCCCTGAAGACCTTCGCGGTCTCGCGCCTCCTCTTCGACAACGTCCCGCACGTCAAGGTCTTCTGGGTGATGCACGGCCTCCAGACCACGCAGCTCGCCCTCCAGCACGGCGCCGACGACATGGACGGCTCGGTCGTCGAGTACAAGATCACGCACGACGCGGACAACTTCGGCACCCCGAACAAGCTGACCCGCGAGGACCTCCTCGACCTGATCCGCGAGGCCGGCTTCCGCCCGGTCGAGCGGAACACGCGGTACGAGGCGATCCGCGAGTACGAGGGCCCCGACCCGCTGCTGCGCGAGACCCCGCAGGCCATGCGGGTCTGACGCGTGCCCCCCTCGTGACGCGAGCCCCCCCTTGCCGGGGGCGGAGTTCTCCGTGCTTCACTGGGAGGGCTCGTCCAAATCGGGCCTGTTTCGGAACGGAAGAGTGGATTGACATGCTCCGCTACACGCTGATGCGCCTCGGGATCTTCGCGGGCTGCTTCCTGGTCGTCTGGGGCCTCGTCTACGCCGAAATCCTGCCGCGCGGCCTCGGCGACTCCAACCTGCTCTGGGTGCTGCTGCTCGCGCTGGTCATCTCGGCGCCCATCAGCTTCGTGGTCCTGCGCAAGGAGCGCGACCGCGCCTCGGCGAACGTGGTGGAGCGGGTGGAGCGCACCAAGGCCAACCTGGACGCCAACCGCAGCCAGGAGGACCGCGCGGACGACCTGGCGCGGGCCAAGGCCAACGGCCAGGGCGGCCGGACGCAGACGCAGGGCTCATGAGCGTCCGCTCCCCGCGGGCAGCGCGCCCGTAACCTTCCTCACAGGCCTGCACAGGCCTGCACAGGCCTGTCGGACCCCGGCTCCCGAGCGAACTCGCTCCGGAGCCGGGGTTCCGTGCGTTGCGGGGCTGTC
>NZ_JASKYR010000303.1:0-8967 GCF_041028215.1 Streptomyces flavofungini | reverse complement strand
CCTTGCCGGTGGTGTTCCTGGTGAGCGGCATCGGGGTCTATCTGCTTCCGCTGCCGCTGCCGACGGTGGATCCGGTGGAGCACCGGCTGCTGACCGAGCACGTGACCGAACTGTGCGTCATCATCGCCCTGATGGGCGCCGGTCTGGCGCTGAACCGGCCGGTGGGCCGCCGTCTGTGGGCCTCGACGTGGCGTCTGCTCGGCGTGACGATGCTGCTGACGGTCGCGGTCACGGCGGTGGTGGCGTGGTGGCTGCTCGACTGGCCCCCGGCCGCGGCCCTGCTCCTCGCGGCGGTCCTCGCGCCGACGGATCCCGTCCTCGCCTCGGAGGTACGGGTGGGTGAGCCCACCGAGGACGAGCACGACGAGGACGAGGTGCGGTTCGCCCTGACCAGCGAGGCGGGGCTCAACGACGGTCTGGCCTTCCCGCTGACCTACGGGGCCATCGCGCTGGCCGCCGCCGCGGGCGCGGGCTGGTCGACCGGTTGGGTCGGGACGTGGGTCCTGGAGGACGTCGTCCTGAAGTCCGTGCTCGGCGTGGTCTGCGGGCTGCTGGTCGGCCGGGTGCTGGGGTGGCTGTTCTTCCGGACCCGCTCTCCGGTGCTGCGGCTGGCGGAGTACCGGGAGGGCTTCGTCGCCCTGGCCGCCACCTTCCTGGCCTACGGGATCACCGAAGTCGCCGGAGGCTACGGCTTCCTCGCCGTGTTCACCGCCGCGTGCGCGGTACGGGCGGCCGAGCGCGCCCACGGCTTCCACAACGTGCTCCACGACTTCGTCGAACAGATCGAGCGCCTGCTCACCGCCACGCTCCTTTTCCTGATGGGCGCGTTCATCGCCTCGGGCGGTCTGGCCCCGCTGACCTGGCAGGGTGCGCTCACCGGGCTGCTGCTTCTGCTTCTGATCCGGCCGCTGACCGGGTGGATCGGCCTGGCCGGGTCCTCCCTGCGGGGAGGCGAGCGCCGGGTGGTCGCGTTCTACGGGCTGCGCGGCATCGGCTCGCTGTACTACCTCGCCTACGCGCTGGGCCAGACCGACTTCCCCGTACCGGCACGGGAGTTGTGGGCCGTGGTGACGTTCACCGTGCTGATGTCGGTCGTGCTGCACGGACTTACCGCCGGGCCGGTCGTGGGCCGCATCGACCGCAAACGGACCGCCGCCGAGCCCTCGGGGCGGGGCGGCCACTCGTCGGCCCCGGCGGCGGACCCGGATTCCTAGTTGCTGGTTCCTAGTTGCTGGTTCCTAGTTCCTGATTCCTAGTTCCATGGGTCGGTGAACGACCTGCCCGGTACCGGCTTGGCTATGAGAGCCACCGCGACGAAGAAGTTGACCTGGCCGATGGCGAACATCAGCGTGGCCAGCGCCTTGGGTCCGTAGTGCTCGGCCGCCCGCGCATACAGGTCGTCCGAGACCCGCTCGCCCTCCGTGGCGGGGGTGAGAACGGCCTCCACCAGAGCCAGTGCGGCCCGTTCGGCCGCCGTGAAGTACGGCGAGTCCTGCCAGGACGCCACCGACGTGATCCGCTCCTCCGGCTGACCGGCCTTGCGCAGAAACCCGGTGTGCAGCACGGTCAGATACGTGCTGCCGACGATCTGCCCGGCCCGCAACTGGACCAGGCTGATCGTCGGACGCGGCACCGAGCCGTTCCCGGTGACCTTGAACAGCGCGGCGGACACGTCCGCCAGTTCCGGTACGAGCCGGGCGGGGTCCTCGGTCATCCTCGGCACCATCGGGACCTCGGCCGTGCGTGAACGCGTCTCCATCGTTCTCTCTCCATCAGGGCGTGTGCGTATCGCTTCACTGCCCTGACGTACGGCGCCGGGAAAAGGTGACCGGCGGACGGCGCGCTGCTCGGCCGGGCGCCCAGAGGCTCCTAGAGCCCCATGTCGAGGGCCAGGCACGAGTAGTACTTCCAGGAGCCCTCGGGTTGGCAGGAACCGTCCGGCGTGCCGCCAGGACCGGCCTGCACCTGCTCGGTCATGTCCTCGAAGCGGACGCGTTCGGGAAGGCGGCCGTAGCGCTCGTGCCGTGCCGCCGCGACGGCGTCGCCGACGGGCTCCTCGGCAAGCTGCCCGGCGCGTTCCCCAGCGAGCTTGATCTCCATGGACGGTCTCCACTTCGTTGTCACACAGTCGCGAAGTCACCCATTGACGTCACCGTTCTAACTGGTGACGAGTATGTTCCCATGGTGGACGCACGGTCAAGGGGGCGGCCCCGCTGGGTCAGACGGTGATGGTCTGGTACTCCGTATAGGTGCCGAGGCCGACCGCCCCGTATTCGCGGCCGATGCCGCTGGCCTTGAAGCCGCCGAAGGGGCCGTCGAAGGCGACGGAGGCACCGTTGACCGTGACGGTGCCGCTGCGCACACGGCGGGCGATCGCCAGGGCGTGCTCCTCGTCGCGGGACCAGACGCCGCCGGAGAGGCCGTACTCGGAGTCATTGGCGATACGGACGGCCTCGTCCTCGTCGTCGTAGGCGATGACGACGAGGACGGGACCGAAGATCTCCTCGCGTGCGACGCGCATGGAGTTGTCGACGTCGGCGAAGACGGTGGGGGTGACGTAGTTGCCCCGCTCAAGACCCTCGGGGACCTGGGGGCCGCCCACGACGAGACGGGCGCCTTCCTCGATGCCGAGCCTGATGTACTCCCGTACGCGCTCCTGCTGGCCGGGGCTGATCAGCGGGCCGATGAAGGTGTCAGGGGCGCTCGGCTCGCCGACCTTCAGCGACTCGACCAGGTCCTTCAGAGCGGTGACGACTTCCTCGTACCGGCTGCGCGGGGCCAGGATCCTGCTCTGGGCGATGCACGACTGGCCATTGTTGAGCAGGGAGCCGAACTTCACGCCTGCCACAGCCTTCGTGAGGTCGGCGTCCGACAGGATGATCGCGGCGGACTTGCCGCCCAGCTCCAGGCTGACCCGCTTGAGCCGCTCCCCGGCGATCGAGGCGATGCGGCGGCCCGCCCGCGTCGAGCCGGTGAAGGCGATCTTGTCGACGTCCCTGTGCGACACCAGGTGTTCGCTGGTCGCCCGGTCCGCGGGCACGACGCTGAGCACACCCTCGGGCAGACCCACCCGTTCCAGCAGTTCGGCCAGCAGTCCCATGGTGAGGGAGTTCTCCGGAGACACCTTGAGGACCACGGAGTTGCCCGCGAGCAGCGCCGGGATGATCTTCGAAGTGGCCGAGGAGAACGGGGAGTTCCAGGGGATGACCGCGGCCACGACGCCGACCGCCTCGCGGCGCACCACACTGCGCACCCGGGGCGCGGAGTCGGGGCCGGGTCCAGGGCCGGAAGGGGCGAGCGTCTGCTCCCAGGCGAACTCCTCCGCCGCCTTCAGGTAGGCGTTCGCCTGCCGGGTCAGTCCTGACTGCCCGGCCCGGGTGAACCACCGCGGTGCGCCCCCTTCCCGGGAGGTCAGGTCGGCGATCCTCTCCGCGTTCGCCTCGCGCAGCGCGTTGAACTGCCGCAGCACCGCGATCCGCTCAGCGGGCGGCGTCAGCCGCCACACCCCCGCGTCGAAACTCGCCCGCGCCGCCGCAACCGCCCGGTCGATGTCAGCGGGGCGCGCCTGGGCGGCGCGGCCGACCAGTGACTGATCGTGCGGCGAGATGACATCGAGGAGTTCGGGGTCGCTCGGCTCGACCCAGGAGCCGCCGATGAAGAGGCGGGGATAGGTGGAGGTGGGGGTGGACATGGGCTCGGCCTTCTCTCAAAAACGGTGACAGTGGCGGTGACGAGTGGCACGTGTCGGTGGCGGGTGGGCGTGACGCCCGGAACGACCGACGAAGTAACTGGCACATGAATGTAGCACTTAGCCTTGTTAGTGGCGCATCAAGATGCGGGCGCGGCCTCGCCTCAAACCGGCGGCTCTTTTGCGTCACCTGTTTGACTGGTGACGCCTCCTGTGTCAATCTCACGGCGAGCAGGGCCAGTTCGGCCGGGCAGGGATGACAAGGGGTTCAGATGATCAACAGGCGTACGTTCGGCAAGGCCGTGGGGCTGGGCACCGGAGCCGCTGCCGTCGCACTGCCCGGCCTGAACGCGGGGACGGCCGCCGCGTCCACGTCAGTCACCTCGAATGCCTCAAGCCCCTCAAGTCCCTCAGGGGCCTCAAGCGCCTCGGCCGTCACGGCCATCTCCCCCGGCGCCCACATCGCGTTCCCCGCACTGCGGCGCGTCAAGGCGGGCGTTCTCGACATCCAGTACGCCGAACTCGGTCCGGCCCACGGCCCGGTCGTCGTCTGCCTGCACGGCTGGCCGTACGACATCCACAGCTTCGTCGACGCGGCCCCGCTCCTCGCCGACCAGGGCTACCGCGTCATCGTTCCCTATCTGCGCGGACACGGCGGCACCCGTTTCCTGTCCCGTCGGACGCCCCGGACCGCCGAGCAGTCCGCCGTCGCCCTCGACGTCGTCGCCCTGATGGACGCACTCAAGATCCAACGGGCGGTGCTCGCCGGTTTCGACTGGGGTTCGCGTACCGCCGACATCATCGCCGCGCTGTGGCCCGAGCGCGTCAAAGCCCTGGTCTCGACCGGCGGTTACCTGATCACCAACGTCAAGGCGCAGCTCGAACCCGCAGCCCCCGGTGTGGAACACAACTGGTGGTACCAGTGGTACTTCGCCACCGAGCGCGGCAAGAAGACCATGGAGAACGTGGACGACCGCATCGCGTTCTGCCGCTACGTGTGGACGCTGGTCTCACCCGACTGGGACTTCGACGACGCCACGTTCGCGCGCACCGCCCAGGCCTTCCGCAATCCGGACTACGCCGCCATCGTCCTGTTCAACTACCGCTGGCGCATCGGCCTCATCGAGGGTGAGCCCCGCTACGACCGCTGGGAGAAGCGGCTCGCCGCCCAGCCCGCCATCGGCGTGCCCACCGTGACTCTCGACGCGGCCCTCGACCCCTTCACGCCGCCCGGCGACGGCGCGTCCTACCGCGACCACTTCACCGGCCCGTACGAGCACCGCACGATCGCGGACGTGGGACACAACCTGCCGCAGGAAGCGCCCGCCGCCTTCGCCCGGGCCGTCCGCGACGCCGACCGCCTCCCCGCACAAAGGTCATGACGCTGCGGCACTTGTCGGGGCGTACCGCACCGGACAGTGGCGCTACGCAGGTCACCTTGCACAGCCGTGCATAGACTCTGTGCGGTGAGAGCCGACGCAGCACGCAACCTCCAATCCGTCCTGACCACCGGCGCCCGTATGCTCGCCGACGACCCCGGCGCCAGCATCGCGAGCATCGCCGCCGCGGCGGGCGTGGACCGGCGTACCGTCTACCGGCGCTTCGCCTCCCGCGAGGAGCTGCTCACCGCCATCCACGAGGCCCGGCTCACGGCCATCGAGCAGGCCATCGCCGAGGCCCGGCTGCGCGAGGCGCCCGTCACCGTGGCCCTGCACCGGTACGTCGAGAACATCATCGCCGTCAACCGCACCTGGCCCGTCGACCTCGCCCGCATGCTCACCGACGACGCGGTCCGGCGCCGCAGGAACGCCTCCGTCGAGGAGGTGGACGCCTTCCTGCGGCGCGCCACCGACGAGGGCCTCCTGCGCGGGGACCGGCCCGAGGGGTGGGCGAGCGTGCTGCTGCCGCAACTGATGCACCTGATCTCACGGCACATGCCCGAACTGACTCCCGGGCAGGCTGCCGATGTCGTCGTCGACACCCTCCTGCACGGCCTGGGAACCTCCTGACCTCTCTATCCGGGCCGCCGGACCGAATCCGCCTCACCTCGACACAGGAGCACGGCATGAGCGTTGACGAGCAGTGCCCGCACCAGGGGCAGCAAAGGCACCGAGTGGTCCTCGATGCCGCCTTCAAGGCGGACGCGCCCGCGCGTTACGCCCGGCTGCGCGAGCTCGGGCCCATCCACCCCGCCGAGTTCCACCTCGGCCTGAAGGGCTGGGTGATCGTCGGCTACGACCTGGCACGGGACGCCCTGACCCACCCCGACCTGCTCAAGGACTCCACCCCGGCGGCCGCGGCACTGGCCGCCGCCGGGTACGTCCTCAACAAGCCCTCGGTCGGCCTCGGCGCCCAGATGATGGAGGCCGACCCGCCCGAGCACACCCGCCTGCGCCGCCTGGCCTCCGCCGCCTTCACCCCACGCCGTACGGCCGACATGGGGCCGCGCGTCGAGCGGATCGCCCACGACCTCATCGACGCGCTGCCGCCCTCGGGTGAGACCGACCTCGTCGAGGCGTTCAACGCCCCGCTGCCCGCCACCGTCATCGCCGAACTCCTCGGCATCCCGCACGAACACCACCGCGACTTCCGCCGCTGGGCCGGACAGGCGCTCCAAGTGGCCTCGCCCGAGCACCGGACGGCACTCGCCGCTCTGCACGGGCTGCTGGCCCAGCTGGTGGCGGACAAGCGGCGCCGACCGCAGGACGATCTGCTCTCCGCCCTGGTGGCCGTGCGCGATCAGGAGGACGGCAGGCTCTCCGAGGAGGAACTGGTCGGCACGGCCCTGATGCTGGTCGTCGCGGGCCACGAGAGCACGGTGCATCTGCTGGGCAACTCCGTGCTGGCGCTGTTGCGCCACCCCGAACAGCTGCGGCTGCTGCGCGAGCGGCCGGAGCTGATGCCCGGCGCGGTGGAGGAGTTCCTGCGCCACGACACCTCCGTCGAGCGCTCCACGAACCGCTACGCCGCACGCGACATCGAACTCGCCGGGGTGCCGATCCCCCGGGGCAGCATGGTCGTCGTCGCCCTGGGCTCGGCCGGACACGACGCTCCGCAGGCGGACGGAGGCACCCCGGACGCTCTCGACGTGACCCGGCCCGGCGCCCGCCATCTCGCCTTCGGCCACGGCATCCACCACTGCCTGGGCGCCCCGCTGGCCCGTCTGGAGGCGACCATCGCGCTGCGCACCCTACTCTCCCGCGTCCCCGAACTGGAGTTGGCGACGCCGCCGGACGCACTCGACTGGATCGGCTCCGGCATCATCCGTGGCGTGCGGTCCCTGCCGGTGCGCTACCGGGTCGGCTGACTGTCCCCGGGTCCGGCCCGGCGTCATTTGCTACGCTGCCCATGGCCAGGGTCAGACCTGGACCAGATGACCGAGGAGTCGCAGACGTGGTGGGTGAAGACGACATCTCCGGATGAGATCCGGATGTGACAGGCCACTGGCCGGCGCCGACAGGTGCGCCCGGCGCTGACCCAAGCGCCGCGCACTGAGGTACGCGCTGCCGCCGTGGCCGTCTTTGTCGTACCCCTTCCCCACCCTGCCCAGGGCAGAGGTCTGTCTGCCCGCACATCCGCGAGGTCTCCTCCATGTCCGACGCCGCCATCACCTGCTCGAACCTCTCCTTCGCCTGGTCCGACGACACCCCGGTATTCACCGACCTGTCGTTCACGCTGGTCACCGGCCGTACCGGTCTCGTCGCCCCCAACGGCTCCGGCAAGAGCACCCTGCTCAAGCTGATCGCCGGGGAGCTCACGCCCGCCACCGGTTCGGTGTCGTTCAGCGGCACCCTCGGCCACCTCCCGCAGAGCCTCCCCCTGACCGGTGACCTCACCGTCGCCGAAGTGCTCGGCATCGCCGCAGTGATCCGCGCCCTGGACGCCGTCGAGTCCGGGGATGTGAGCGAGGAGCACTTCACCACCATCGGCGACGACTGGGACATCGAGGAGCGCACCCGGGCCCAGCTCGACCGCCTCGGCCTGGCCGACCTGGCCCTCGACCGCCGCCTGAGCACGCTCAGCGGCGGCCAGGTCGTCTCGCTCGGCCTCGCCGCCCAGCTCCTCAAGCGCCCCGACGTGCTGCTCCTCGACGAGCCGACCAACAACCTCGACCTCCAGGCACGCCACAAGCTCTACGACGTACTGGAGGACTTCACCGGCTGTCTGCTCCTGGTCAGCCACGACCGAGCGCTGCTGGACCGCATGGAACGCATCGCCGAGCTGAACGGGGACGAACTGCGCTTCTACGGCGGCGACTTCACCACGTACGAGGAAGCCGTGCGCGCCGAGCAGGAGGTCGCCGAGAAGAACATCCGCAACGCCGAGCAGGAGCTCAAGCGCGAGAAGCGCGAGATGCAGCAGGCCCGCGAGCGCGCCGAACGGCGCCAGAGCAACGCCGCCCGCAACCTCAAGAGCGCCGGTCTGCCCCGTATCTTCGCGGGCAACATGAAGCGCGGCGCGCAGGAGTCCGCGGGCCGGTCAGGGCAGCTGCACGCCACCCGGGTCAGCGAGGCCAAGGCCCGTCTCGACGCGGCCGGACGCGCGCTGCGCGAGGACCAGCGCATCGTCATCGAGCTGCCCGACACCCGGGTACCGGCCGGACGCAACCTCTTCCTCGGCGAGGGGATGCAGGTCCACCACGCCGACAGGGCCGTGTTCGCCGACGGCGGTGTCGACCTGACCGTGCGCGGACCCGAGCGCATCGCACTGACCGGACCCAACGGCGCGGGCAAGACCACCCTCCTGCGTCTGATCACCGGCGACCTCGCGCCGGACAGCGGCGGGATCAGGCGCAACGACGGCCGTATCGCCTATCTCTCGCAGCGCCTCGACCTGCTGGACCTGGACCGCACCGTGGCGGAGAACTTCGCCGCGTTCGCCCCCGAGCGGCCCGAGGCCGAGCGCATGAACCTGCTCGCCCGCTTCCTCTTCCGCGGCCCACGGGCCCACCTGCCGGTGGGCGTGCTCTCCGGCGGTGAGCGGCTGCGCGCCACCCTCGCCTGTGTGCTGTGCGCCGAACCGGCCCCCCACCTGCTGCTGCTCGACGAGCCGACCAACAACCTCGACCTGGTCAGCGCGGCCCAGTTGCAGAGCGCGCTCAACTCCTACCAGGGCGCCTTCGTCGTGATCAGCCACGACGAGCGCTTCCTCGCCGACATCGGGGTCGGTCGCTGGCTGCGCCTTGACGGGGGCGTCCTCACGGAGAAGGGGGCCCCCGCGATGTGAGCCGCCGGTGTGTGACCGGCCCGCCGCGGCGTGCTCTCCGGCGGTGAGCGGCT
>NZ_JASKYR010000302.1:0-9112 GCF_041028215.1 Streptomyces flavofungini | reverse complement strand
GCCCCGTACGGTCCCGCCCGGCCCGGCAGGACCATGCGGGAGAGCAGACGGGCGTAGTGCCGCGCGGCTCTGCGCGACCACCGGGAGACCCGCCGCACCGGAAGCCTTCGCTGCCTCCGGTGGTACATGGGCGGCCTGGGGACGGCGATGACCGGACAGCGTGCGTGACGCAGGACGCGCCAGAGCGTGGCGTCGCGCGGCAGCGGGCCGCCGGAGCCCCGGGCCCCCACGACGAGACCGAGGGTGTGCGCGGACTCCCGGGCCAGCACCCGGCCCGGCACACCCCGGAGCACGGCGTGACGCACCTCCACGTACGGATGAACGACCCGGCAGCCCGCCACCATCTGCGCGAGGAGGCGTCCGCACTCCGCGACGGCCGCGCGTTCGTCCAGGGTGCCCAGGAGCGAGGTGTGCCAGACGTACAGCACCCGCAGCGCGGCCTCGTGCCGGGCGGCTTCCGCGAAGGCGTGATGCAGGGCGGCGGCGGAGTGCCGGGCCGCGGCGGAGTGCCGGCGGCCGTCCGGGCCGACGTCCACTCCGACGACGAACACGGGGTGCGGCCGCACCGCCGGCGCGGGTTCGCGGACGATCACGACGGGGCAGGCGGCGTGGGCGATGACCGGCGGGGCGACGGACGCCGCGGGGTCGCCGAACAGCGTCGCGTACCGGCCCGGCCGCCGCGCACCGAGCACCACGGCCGCCGCCGGTCGGTCCTGCCCGCACACCTCCGGCACGGCCGCCCCGCCGGTGACCGAACCGGTCACGCGCAGCCCCGGATGACAGCGGTGGACACGGGCGACGGCCGCACGCAGGGTCTCCTCCGCACTGCCCGGCCGCTCGCACCCGGCGTTCTCAGACCCCGGCGTGAGGACGAGGAGCAGCGGCAGCCGGTGCCGATGGGCCTCGTCGGCGGCCCAGTCCAGGGCCGCTCGGTGGGGCAGCCCGGCTTCGACGGCGACCACGATCGGCGTACCGGCCGACGCCGCCGTCATCGTCGGCCCGCCTCCCGCGTCGGACGGCCGTCATGGGGCGAGGCGTGCGTCGGGCGCCTGCTGCCGCAGATGGGAGGAGATGACCGCGGCCTGCACCCGGCGCTGGACGCCCAGCTTGGCCAGGAGGCGGCTGATGTGGTTCTTGACGGTCTTCTCCGACAGGTAGAGCTTCTTGCCGATCTCACGGTTGGTCAGTCCGTCGCCGATCAGCGCGAGGATGTCGCGCTCACGCGGGGAGAGCCCCGCGAGCTCGGGTGCCACGTCGGACTGCCCGGCCGGGTCGGTGCGCAGGGTACGCATCAGCCGTGCCGTGGTGGCGGGGTCCAGCATCGACTGACCCGAGGCGACGGTGCGGACCGCGGAGATCAGGTCCGACCCCTTGATCTGCTTCAGGACATAGCCCGCCGCCCCAGCCATGATCGCGTCGAGCAGGGCGTCCTCGTCGTCGAACGAGGTCAGCATCAGGCATGCCAGCGACGGCATCTGGCTGCGGAGTTCGCGGCAGACCGTGATCCCGTCGCCGTCCGGCAGACGTACGTCGAGGACGGCGACATCCGGCCGCAGGGCGGGGCCCCGGGTCAGGGCGTGGTCGACCGTGTCCGCCTCACCGACCACGGAGATGTCGCGCTCGGCGTCGAGGAGGTCGATGATGCCGCGCCGGACGACCTCGTGGTCGTCCACGAGGAACACGCGTATGGGGCTCTCTTCGCTGAAGGTGCGTGCTGCGGCCATGTCGTCCCCTCGTTCCCCGGATGGTGTGCGGACCGCGGGCAGTCCGTGCTGACGATCATCACGTGCGGGGGCCGGAAGCACTAGGGCCGACCGGCCCTCCCGGCACCGGGCGGACCCTCCGCCTCCCCGGCCTCAGCGGGCCCGGCTCGCGCCGTAGGGGGCGTACAGGTCCAGCAGTCGTGTCCTGGCCGCGCTCAGGCGCCGGGCCAGCACCTCGCCGACCCACTGGGTGACGCCCCGGCCGAACGCCGGATCGTCCTGGCACATGCCTCGCACCGCCGCGGCGTCGAACTCATAGGCCCTGACCGGAGTCACCGCCTCGGCGCCCAGATGCCATACGTGCGGCGCGAACAGCCAGGACCAGCCGACCAGTTCGTTGTGGCCGAGACGTTCGACGACGGCCGCCCGGCGGCCGGGCACGCGGGTGTCGAGCTCGACGGTGCCGGTGCGGATGATCCAGAAGCGATCCGCGCGTGATCCCTCTTCGAACAGGCGCGTCCCCTGCGCGATCGACACCTCCCGGGCCACGCGCATGAGCCGCTGCCGGTGCTCGACGGGCAGGGCGCGCAACATGCCGAGGGTGAGGGGCGGATCAATCATGTCGTGCCTCCCGGAGGACCTTTGGACTGCCGGTTCCAGGGTGCCGCCGTCCCGGCCACGGAGCCATGGGCCGCCCGGCCCCCGGGTACGGTCCGGGCGGCACGCTTCCGGTCCCCGTTCGGGGACCAGTGGCCTCTGCGAGACCCGCCCGGAGAGGTGGGACGCTGCCCCCATGGACGAGCTGACCCGCACGAGCGAGGGGACCCGGCGACCGCACCCGGGCGATCTGGGCCGACGCCTCCGGGCCCGGCGCGCACAACTCGGCCTGAGCCGCGCGGAGACAGCCGCGCGGGCCCGCATGGCGCCCGGCTATCTCCGGCACCTCGAAGAACACGCCACGGCCCATCCCGCCGCGGGCACACTCGCCAAGCTCGCCGACGCCCTGCGGACCACCGTGACGGAGCTGACCGGCGGCGGCGCCGGACAGCCGCCCGGCCGGGGCCGGGTCGCCCCTGGTCCGAGGTTCGAGGAGCTGAGCGAGAGCGAGTGCCGGAGCCTGCTCTCCTCGCACGGGGTGGGCAGGCTCGCCCTGTCGACCGGCGAGGGTCTCCTCGTCGTGCCGGTCAACTACAGCGTCCTCGACGGCGATGTGGTCTTCAGGACCGCCCCCGGTGCGGCGCCGTCGCTCGCGGACGGCCGCCAGGTGGTTTTCGAGGCGGACCACATCGACGATGCGTTCAGCCGGGGCTGGAGCGTGTTGATCCGTGGCCGTGCCCGGACGGTGACGGATACCGGGGAGGCGAGCGGTCTCGACCTGCGCGCGCACAGCACGCCTTGGGCCGGTGGGCGGCGCGACCTGTGGGTGCGCGTGACACCGGCAACGGTCACCGGCCGACGGATCAGCCGGTGAGTCCCGCGGCAACCGAAGTCGGCCGGAGCCGCATGCCGCGCGGTGGGGCGGCACAGTGAAGGGCGGTGAAGACGATGACACTTCCCCTGGTCGTGGGCGTCGACGGATCGGACGCGTGCCTGCTGGCGGTCGACTGGGCCACGGACGCGGCGGCCCGCCACCAGCTGCCCCTGCGGCTGGTCCACGGCTCCCTGTGGCAGCGGTACGAGGGCGCCCTGCCGGCCCACGGCATGGAGCGCCCGCCCGGACGTGTGCTGTCGGAGCACATCGTCGCCTCCGCGGCGGCGCGTGCCGGGCAACGCCACCCCGATGTCGCGGTGAGCACCGGCATCGTGCCCGACGCGGCCGCCGCCGCCCTCCTGCGCGAGGGCAACAACGCCACCGCTCTCGTGACCGGCTCACGGGGGCGCGGTGGACTGACGGGAGTGCTGCTCGGCTCGGTCGGGCTGGCCGTCGCGGCGCGCGCCCACTGCCCGGTCATCGTGGTGCGAGGTGATCGCACGGCCCTCGCCGGCGACCACGAGCGCATCGTGCTCTGTGCCGGAGAATCCGGCACCGGCGGTGAAGCCGTGCGGTTCGCGTTCCAGGAGGCGGCAGCACGCGGGTGCCTGCTGGATGCCGTGCGCGCCTGGCGCTGTCCGGTACGTGAGAGCGACGGTTCCCAGGCGCTGTCCGACGAGCCCGCACACCACCACCGGAAGACCGCCGAGGCCCAGCTGGACGTGGTGCTCGACGACGTCAAGGCCTATCACCCCTCGGTGCGGGTGCACCGCACCACCGCCGAGGGTCCGGCACACAAGGTGCTCCTCGACCGCTCGGCGGCGGCCGACCTCGTGGTCATCGGGGCACGTCGCCGACACGGCCACCGCGGCCTCCAGCTGGGTCTGGTCGCGCACACCCTGCTGCACCACGCGCCCTGCCCGGTGGCCGTCGTGCCCGAGCTCCTGTGAGCTGCCGGCGCCGACTGTCGTCGCGACCTTCTCGTGAGGGGAGCTGAGGTGACCGAACAGACCACGGACGTGCTCGCACCGGTATGGCGGAAGATCGAGGCGGTCGTCTTCGACACCGATGGAGTGATCACGGACTCGGCACGCGCACACGCGGCCGCCTGGAAGACCGCCTTCGACACCTACCTGGCCGAGCACCCGCCCGCGACCGCCGAACAGGGCCGCCCGTTCGACGCCGGTGAAGACTACCTGCGGTACGTGGACGGCAAGTCCCGCAGGGACGGAGCCGCCGCCTTCCTCGTCTCGCGTGGCCTTGAGGCGTCGGCGCGGGCGGTGCGGGCCGTGGCCACGGAGAAGGAGCGCCTGTTCACCGAGGGGCTGCGCGCCCACGGCGCCGCCGTGTACCCCGGCACCATCCGGCTGGTCGAGGCGCTGCGCCGCGCGGCGGTGCCCGTGGCCGCGGCGTCCGCCTCCCGGCACGCCGGGGAACTCCTGGCCCGGGCCGGCGTCCTCGGCCTCTTCGACGTCCTGGTGGACGGCGGCGAGGCCGCGCGGCTCGGGCTCGCGGGCAAGCCGCGACCCGGCCTGTTCCTTGAGGCGGCGCGCCGCCTCGAAGTCCCCGCCTCCCGCGCGGCCGTCGTCGAGGACGCGCTCGCGGGGGTGGAAGCGGGCCGTCGTGGCGGCTTCGCCCTCGTCGTCGGCGTGGACCGTACCGACGAGGCAGCGGCGCGGGAGCGACTGCTCCGGCACRGCGCCGACATCGTCGTCCGCGACCTCGCGCGACTGCTCGGGCGGGGAGCGCCGGCATGAGCGGCTGGACGTGGACGTTCGAGGGGTACGAGGCCGCGGACGAGCGTCTGAGGGAGGCGCTCTGCACGCTGGGCAACGGCTATGCCGCCACCCGGGGCGCCCTGCCCGAATGCGCGGCCGACGCCACCCACTACCCGGGAACGTACGCGGCGGGGTGTTTCAACCGGCTGTCCTCGAACGTCGCGGGACGGCGGGTCGAGAACGAGGACATGGTCAACCTTCCCGGCTGGCTGCCCCTGCGCTTCCGGCCCCACGGCGGGGCGTGGCTCACCCCGGACACGGCGCCGGTCCTCGACCACGTACAGACCCTGCACCTCTCCTCCGGGCTGCTGGAGCGCAGGACGCGCTACGGACTGGGCGAAGGCGCGTCACTGACCGTGCGCCAGCAGCGGATCGTGCACATGGCCGACCCACATCTGGCCGCGCTGCGCACCGAGTTCACCGCCGGGGGTTTCGCCGGTGACCTCGATGTCGAGGCGGCTCTCGACGGCGGTGTCACCAACGACGGGGTGCCGCGCTACCACGCGCTGGACGGCCGTCACCTGACGCATGTGCACACCGGTACCCACACCCCGGACACGGCGTGGCTGCGCTGCCGCACCCGCACCTCCGACATCCGGATCGCCATGGCGGCACGACTGACCGCCCCGGCACCGGCCGAGCACCGGCACGAGCCCCTGCGGGCCGTCCAGCGGCTCCGCCTGTCACTGGCCCCGGGACGCGAGGCCACCGTCGACAAGCTGGTCGCCCTCCACACCTCGCGCGACCCGGCGATCAGCGACCCGTTGGGCGCGGCCCTCGCGCGCGTGGACGCGGCGCCCTGCTTCGACCGACTCCTTGAGACGCATCTGACGGCCTGGGACCAGCTCTGGCGCAGGGCGGAACTCGACGTTCCCGGGGAGGCGGGCCGCATTCTGCGCCTGCACCTGTTCCATGTGCTCCAGACCCTCTCCCCGCACACCGCGGAACTGGACGTCGGGGTACCGGCGCGCGGACTGCACGGTGAGGCGTACCGCGGCCATGTCTTCTGGGACGAGCTGTTCATCCTGCCCTACCTCAACCTGCATCTCCCCGAGGTCTCCCGCGCCCTGCTCCGCTACCGGCACCGCCGTCTGGAACAGGCCTGCGCCTCGGCGGCCTCGGCGGGCCGGCGCGGGGCGATGTACCCGTGGCAGAGCGGCAGCGACGGACGCGAGGAGACCCAGCGGCTGCACCTCAATCCTCGCTCGGGGCGCTGGCTCGATGACCATTCCCGGCTCCAGCACCACGTCGGATCGGCGATCGCCTACAACGTGTGGCAGTACTACGAGGCGACGGGCGACGCCGAGTTCCTGCACACCCGCGGCGCCGAGACACTGCTCCAGATCGCACGCTTCTGGGCGGACGCGGCCCGCTGGGACGAGAGCCTCGGCCGCCACCGCATCAAGGGAGTGGTCGGCCCCGACGAGTACCACGAGGCGTACCCCGGAGCACGGGCGCCGGGCATCGACGACAACGCGTACACCAATGTCACGGCCGCCTGGGTGCTCGCGCGCACCCTGGCCGTGCTGCGGTCGCTGCCCGAACCGCGTCACCGCGAGCTCGTCGAACGCACGGGACTCGACGGCGGCGAACTCGAACAGTGGGAGGACGTGTCCCGCACCTTGTACGTGCCCTTCCACCAGGGCGTCATCAGTCAGTTCCACGGCTATGGAGACCTTGCCGAACTGGACTGGGACAGCTACCGGAAGCGGTACGACGACATCCGGCGCCTGGACCGCATCCTGGAGGCGGAGGGTGACACGGTCAACCGCTACCAGGCCTCCAAGCAGGCCGACGTCCTCATGCTCGGCTACCTCTTCCCGCCCGCCGAACTGCGCGCCGTTCTCGCCCGGCTGGGATACCGGCTCGACGACGCGACCTGGCAGCGCACGGTCGATCACTATCTGCGCAGGACCAGCCACGGCTCCACCCTCAGCGGTCTGGTGCACGGCTGGGTGCTGGCCCGCGCCCGCCGGAGCGAGGCATGGCGGTTCTGTCTGGAGGCCCTGCGCGGCGACGTCGCCGACTTGCAGGGCGGCACCACGGGGGAAGGCATCCATCTGGGCGCCATGGCGGGCACCCTCGATCTGGTGCAGCGCGGGCTGACCGGCCTTGAGACCCGCGCCGGCGCGCTGTGGCTCGATCCGGTGCCGCTCCCGGAGCTGTCCTCGTACGGGTTCTCCCTCCACTTCCAGGGGCACTGGGGCGTACGCGTGCGGCTGCGGCACGGGGCGATGGAGGTCACGGTTCCGGCCTCCGACCGTTCCCCCGTCGATATCCGGCTGCCGGACCGCGCGGTCGTCATCGAGCCGGGGCAGACCTGTCGCCTCCTGCTCTCCTAGCAGTGGCTCGTACGGCTGGTGCCGGTGATCCGCCCGTTGGCCTCCCGGCCGCTCGGCGGCCAGGTGTCGAGGACCCGGAAGGTGTGGTCCAGCCGGAGGAGCCGCAGGACGCGGAGGGTGAGGGGGCGGGTGACGACCACCTGGAGCCGGCGGCCGTCGGTCCGCAGCCGCTGGTGCGCGCCGCACAGCACACCCAGGGTGCTGCAGTCGATGAACGTGGCGGGGCGCAGATCCACGACCACGTCCCGGTCGGGCACGCTGGTCAGGGCGTGCAGGCAGGTATCGAGCGACGCGGCCGAGAGGACGTCGAACTCGCCGTGCAGTTCGACGACGACGGCGGTGGTGTGATGCCGCTGCACGAGCCGGAAGGAATCAAGCTGCTCAGACATGAGGTCCTCGCCGCGTCGAGGTGATCAGAGAGAACGGGAGAGCCGTCGCTGCCCGCCGCCGCTCCGGCGGCATCGCGAAGCGGTACGCGGGGTGCGCCAGCGGTGGTGAGCAACACGGCTGCCGTATCCTGACTATTGCCGTTGGCATGTGCCGTCACACGACAAAATCCGGCCAACGTGGTGCACGCGCGGTTCGCCTCACACGCGCCCCACCAGCCGCTCCACGGCCCTGCGGTCCACCTTCCCGTTCGCGTTCAACGGGATCGACGGGACCGGGGTGAGTCGCGCGGGCACCATGTAGGGCGGCAGGCGGTGGCGCAAAGATTCGCGTAGGGACTCGTGCGGGGACTCACGGAGCCCCGCGAGGGGTGCGCCGGAGGTGAGCGTGTGGACGGCCGCGAGTTCGATGCTGCCGTCCGGGGTCGGCAGGGCCACGACCACCGCTTCCGCCACCCCGGGCAGTTGGCGCAGGGCGGCCTCGACCTCGCCGAGTTCGACGCGGTAGCCATGGACCTGGACCTGCTGGTCGACACGGCCGAGGTGGATCAGCGGTGTGCCGGAGGCAAGCGGACCATCGGCTTCGGGGGAGTCCGGGGACTCCGGCAGCGTCGTCACGCGGTCGCCCGTGCGGTACCAGTGCGCGGGTGTGAGTGGCGTCGCGGGGTCGTACGGGGTGCCGTCGGGGGTGAGGAAGCGGCCCGTGTTGTCGGCCGGGTTGAGATACCCGGCGAAACGCTGGGGACCGCGTACGCACAGTTCGCCGTCGAGGAGGCGGCCTTCCAGGGCGGGGTGCAGGGGACCGATCGGCACGGTGTCGTTCGGCGTGTCCGGCCAGGCGCCGGGAGCGCCGGGGAGCCGGTATCCGGTGCAGGTGACGGTGAGTTCCGTGGGGCCGTAGGCGTTGTCCACCGAGCTGTTCACGGCGGCCCCGGCCCATGCGCGTGCCTGGCGTAGGGTCAGGGGTTCGCCGCAGAACATACTGCGGCGCAGACCCGGCAGGCTGCCGGGCTTGAGCGCCCGCAGGCGTTCGGCCAGCGAGATCACCGAGGGCACGGAGTTCCAGTGCGTCAGGGCGCGGGTGGCCGCGAAGCGGACCGGGCGCAGCAGGTCTCCGCGGGTGGCGGCCACCAGGGTCGCGCCCGTGCCCCAGGCCGCGTACAGGTCGAGGACGGACGGATCGAAGGTGAGGTCGAAGGTCTGCGACACACGGTCACCGGGTCCTGGGCCGTAGTGCGGCACCGCCTGCTCCAGGTAGGCGCAGACATTGCCGTGCCTGACCGGGACACCCTTGGGTTCGCCGGTCGACCCCGAGGTGAACAGCAGGTAGGCCAGGTCGTGCGGGGCGGCGTCCCGGCCGGGCACGCTCGGCGGTGCCGTGGCGGTCAGCGCGAGGAGTTCCTCGCCGGTACGGGTGAGGACCGGCGCGGGC
>NZ_JASKYR010000301.1:0-8435 GCF_041028215.1 Streptomyces flavofungini | reverse complement strand
CCCTGTGCATGCGCTCCACCGGGTACTCGCGCGTGAAGCCGTTGCCGCCGAGGATCTGCACGGCCTGCGCGGTGACCTTCTTGGCGACCTCGCTCGCGTACAGCTTGGACATGGAGCCCTCGGCCGACTCGAACTTCTTGCCGGTGGACGCCATCCACGAGGCGCGCCACACGAGGAGGCGGGCCGCGTCGATCTGCGTACGCATGTCGGCGAGCTGGAAGGCGATGCCCTGGTTGTCGATGATCGGGCGGCCGAACTGGGTGCGCGTCCTGGCGTACTCCAGTGCCTCCTCGTACGCGGCGCGCGCGGTGCCGACCGCCATCGCGCCGACCGCCGGGCGGGACGCCTCGAAGGTGGCCATGGCGGCGTTCTTGACGCGCTCGCCGCCGCTCTTGGCCCGTTCGCGTGCGCGTGCCAGGCGCTCGTCCAGCTTCTCCTTGCCGCCGAGCAGGCAGTCGCCGGGGACCCGAACGTCCTCAAGGACGACCTCGGCCGTGTGCGAGGCGCGGATGCCGTGCTTCTTGAACTTCTGCCCCTGGGAGAGACCGGGGGTGGCGGGCGGGACGATGAAGGAGGCGTGGCCCTTCGAGCCGAGCTCGGGGTCGACGACCGCCACGACGACGTGGACGTTGGCGATGCCGCCGTTGGTCGCCCAGGTCTTGGTGCCGTTCAGGACCCACTCGTCCTTGGCCTCGTCGTAGACGGCACGGGTGCGCATGGCCGCCACGTCGGAGCCCGCGTCGGGCTCGGAGGAGCAGAAGGCGGCGACCTTGACGTCGTTCACGTCGCCGTACATCTGGGGTATCCAGGTGCCGATCTGGTCCTCGGTGCCGTTGGCGAGGACGCCGACGGCGGCGAGACCGGTGCCCATGATGGACAGGCCGATGCCCGCGTCACCCCAGAAGATCTCCTCGGTGGCCATCGGGATGCCGAGGCCCGTGGGGTCGAAGAACTGCTGTGCGTAGAAATCCAGGGAGTAGATGCCGAGTTTGGCCGCTTCCTGGATGATGGGCCAGGGAGTCTCCTCGCGCTCGTCCCATTCGGCGGCCGCGGGGCGGATCACCTCGGCGGCGAACCCGTGGAGCCAGTCCCGGACCTCCTTCTGTTCGTCGTTGAGCTCCATGGTGAACTCGGCCATGACCCCTCCAGGACCTGCGATCAGCTGCCACGTTACTTGCGGTAACGGAAGTCTGTTACTGGCCAGTAGTCCGTGTCAACTCCCGGCAGCCCGTTCGATGCGGAGGGCGCCCGTAGTGTTACGTTGCGCGTGCGTCACCGAATCAGCACGGGCGGGGAGAAGCCATGGAGACCACCCAGCGGACCGATCAGCAGCGGTCCGCCGAGCGCCGTCGGCACGAGCTGCTCGAAGCCGCGGACCGGGTGGTGCTCCGCGACGGACCCGGCGCCTCGATGAACGCCATCGCGGCGGAGGCGGGCATCACCAAGCCGATCCTCTACCGCCACTTCGGCGACAAGGGCGGGCTCTACGCCGCGCTCGCCAAGCGGCACACCGACGCGCTCCTGGAAGCCCTGCGCGCCGCCCTGGACGCCCCCGCCGAGCGCAGGGAGCGCGTCGAGGCGACCCTGGACACCTACCTCGCGGCGATCGAGGCGCGCCCCCAGGTCTACCGCTTTCTGATGCACCCCTCGGAGGCCCCCTCCCCCGGCGACCAGGGCTTCGACGTCGGCGTGCACTCCGCGCCGCTGCTGCGCCGCCTCGGCGAGGAGCTCGCGGAGGTCATCGAGGAGCGCGTCGACCTCGGCCCGGAGAGCGCGGATCTCGCCCGCGTCTGGGGCCACGGCATCGTCGGCATGATGCACGCCGCGGGCGACTGGTGGCTCGGCGAACGGCCCTGCTCGCGCGCGCAGTTGGTGCGCAGCCTCGCCGACCTGCTCTGGGGCCGCCTGGCCGCCGCGGGCAACCGCGTGGGCGGCCCGGGGTTCTGAGCCGGGCGCGGAGCGGGTCAGGCGGTGTTCCAGGGTGCCCTGGCCGCGGCCCGCAGCACCCTGCGGCGCCGCCATCCGGTGACGCGGTCGGTGTAGACCGCGCCCTCCAGGTGGTCGCACTCGTGCTGGAGGCAGCGCGCGAACCACCCCGTGCCGTGCACCCGCACCGGCTCGCCGCGCAGATCGGACCCCTCGACCACGGCGTGGTCGAAGCGCGGCGTACCGGCCTCCAGGCCAGGCAGCGAGAGACAGCCCTCGGGGCCGCGCAGCGTCTCGCCGTCCGCCGCCACGAGCCGGGGGTTGACCACGTGTCCGAGGTGACGGACGTCATCGTCGTCGGGGCAGTCGTAGACGAACACCCGCTTGCCGACGCCGATCTGGTTGGCGGCCAGGCCCACGCCCTGGGCCGCGTACATCGTCGCGAACATGTCCTCGATCAGGTCCGCGAGTCCGGGACCGAAGTCGGTCACCTCCTCGCAGGCCGCGTGGAGCACGGGGTCACCGAGCAGGGTCAGAGGTCGTACGCGCCCCGAGGCGCCCGGGATCGAGCCGTGTCGCATGGCGGTCAGAGTACGGTCCATGCACAGGTCCGCGCACAGCGACGGCACCGAGGTGGTGCCGCGGTTCGGGCTTGTCAGCGGATCTCGATAGGCTGAGCAGAGAAACGATGCCGGGGGCAGGCGCGGCGCCGTACGCAAGGAGGATCTCGACAGATGTCAGGCAACACGGACCCGCTGTCGCCGCGGGCCAAGCTGGCCGTGACGGCGGGCAAGGCGGCCGCGGCGGTGTCGCGCGCGGCCGGCCGCGGCAGCGGATCGGTGATCGGCGGCAAGGTCGCGCTCCGGCTCGACCCCGAGCTGCTCGGTCGGCTCGCCACACACCTGGACGTCGTCCTCGTGTCGGCCACCAACGGCAAGACGACCACCACGCGCCTGATCGCGGAGGCACTGCGGGCCAGCGGCCCGGTCGTGTCGAACGCGCTGGGCGCGAACATGCCTGCCGGAATCACCTCGGCGCTCGCCGGCGGCTCCGACGCGAAGTACGGCGTGATCGAGGTCGACGAGAAGTACCTCGCGGGTGTCGCCCGTGACGTGGACCCGAAGGCGATCGCGCTGCTCAACCTCTCGCGCGACCAGCTCGACCGCGCCGCCGAGACCCGCATGCTCGCCGAGAAGTGGCGCGAGGGCCTGTCCGGCTCCAAGGCCGTCGTCATCGCCAACGCCGACGACCCGCTGGTCGTCTGGGCGGCCAGCTCCTCACCGAACGTGGTGTGGGTCGCCGCGGGCCAGGAGTGGAAGGACGACGCCTGGTCCTGCCCGTCCTGCGGCGGCGTCATGCAGCGCCCCGGGGACGACTGGTTCTGCGGCGAGTGCGGCTTCCGCCGCCCCGCGCCGAGCTGGGTGCTCTCCGGCGACCACGTCCTGGACCCGCACGGCTCGGCGTGGCCCATCCACCTCCAGCTCCCCGGCCGCGCCAACAAGGCCAACGCCACCTCCTCGGCCGCCGTCGCCGCCGTCTTCGGGGTGCCCCCGCAGGTCGCCCTGGAGCGGATGTACCAGGTGCAGGCCGTCGCGGGCCGCTACGACGTCGTGCAGTTCCAGGGCCGTGACCTGCGGCTGCTGCTCGCCAAGAACCCGGCGGGCTGGCTGGAGACGTTCTCGCTGATCGACCCGCCGCCCACCCCGGTGATCCTCTCGGTGAACGCGCGCGGGGCGGACGGCACGGACACCTCCTGGCTCTGGGACGTCGACTACACCCGCCTCGCCGGGCACCCGATCTTCGTCCTCGGCGACCGCAAGCTGGACCTCGCGGTGCGCCTGGAGGTCGCGGGCCTGGACTTCCGGGTCTGCGAGAGCGTCGACGAGGCGGTGCAGCTCGCCCCGCCCGGACGCATCGAGACGATCGCGAACTACACCGCGTTCCAGGACCTGCGCCGCCGCGTCGGCAACTGACCCACCGGCCCCTCAAGACCTTCGTAGGGACGAATGAGCATGAGTGACAACAGCCTGCGGCTGGTGTGGGTCTACCCCGACCTGCTGAGCACGTACGGAGACCAGGGGAACGCCCTGGTGGTGGAGCGCCGCGCCCGTCAGCGCGGCCTCCAGGTCGAGCGCTACGACGTGCGCAGCGACCAGCCGGTGCCCACCTCCGGCGACATCTACCTGATCGGCGGCGGCGAGGACCGTCCGCAGCGTCTGGCGGCCGAGCGGCTGCGCCGCGACGGCGGTCTCCCGCGGGCCGTGGGCAACGGCGCGATCGTCTTCTCGGTCTGCGCCGGGTACCAGATCCTGGGCAATGAGTTCATCAACGACCTCGGCCAGCGCGAGCCCGGTCTCGGCCTGCTCGACGTGGTCTCCACGCGCGGCGAGGGCGACCGGTGCGTCGGTGACGTCCTCGCCGACATCGACCCGCAGCTCGGCCTGCCGTCGCTGACCGGCTTCGAGAACCACCAGGGCATCACCCACGTCGGCCCCTCCGCGCGGCCCTTCGCCCGCGTGACGCTCGGCCGGGGCAACGGCACGGGCGACGGCACCGAGGGCGCGTACAACGGCACGGTCTTCGGCACGTACATGCACGGCCCCGTCCTCGCCAGGAACCCGCTGATCGCGGACCTGCTGCTCAAGCTGGCCCTGGATGTGAACGCGCTGCCGCCCACCGACGACCGCTGGTACGAGGCGCTGCGCGCCGAGCGCATCGCCTCCGCGACGCAGCCCGCCTGAGCCGGAACCGGCCCGGAACCAGCCCGGACGAGGGCCCGCTTGACGCCCCGCCCGCACATGTGAGCGGGGGCGTCCAGCCCTCGGACGCCCGATGCCTTACGGCCCCCCGCCGCCTATAGGGTGGCGGGAACTCAGCCGGACGACGTGGTCCGGTCATCGGCCCACGTTGCAAAGGTATTCCGGGCTATGCGCATTGGTGTCCTGACCTCCGGCGGCGACTGCCCCGGCCTGAACGCCGTGATCCGCTCCGTCGTGCACCGCGCGGTGGCGGACCACGGCGACGAGGTCATCGGCTTCCACGACGGCTGGAAGGGCCTCCTGGAGTGCGACTACCGCAAGCTCGACCTCGACGCGGTGAGCGGCATCCTCGCCCGCGGCGGCACCATCCTCGGCTCCTCCCGGGTGCAGCCCGCGCACCTGCGTGACGGCGTGGAGCGCGCCAAGGGCCATGTCGCCGACCTCGGCCTGGACGCGATCATCCCGATCGGCGGCGAGGGCACCCTGAAGGCGGCCCGGCTGCTCTCGGACGCGGGCCTGCCCATCGTCGGCGTGCCCAAGACGATCGACAACGACATCGCTGTCACCGACGTCACCTTCGGCTTCGACACGGCCGTGGGCGTGGCGACCGAGGCGCTCGACCGGCTGAAGACCACCGCCGAGTCGCACCAGCGCGTCCTGATCGTCGAGGTCATGGGCCGGCACACCGGCTGGATCGCCCTGCACTCCGGCATGGCCGCGGGCGCGCACGCCATCGTGGTGCCCGAGCGCCCCTTCGACATCGAGGAGCTGGCCAGAAAGGTCGGCGAGCGCTTCTCGGCGGGCAAGAAGTTCGCGATCGTGGTGGCCGCCGAGGGCGCCAAGCCGCGCGAGGGCTCCATGGAGTTCGACGTGGGCGGCAAGGACGTCTACGGCCACGAGCGGTTCGCGGGCATCGCCCGCCAGCTCTCCCTGGAGCTGGAGCAGCGGCTCGGCAAGGAGGCCCGTCCGGTCATCCTCGGGCACGTCCAGCGCGGCGGCACCCCCACCGCGTACGACCGTGTCCTCGCGACGCGCTTCGGCTGGCACGCGGTGGAGGCGGTGCACCGGGGCGAGTTCGGCAGGATGACGGCGCTGCACGGCACGGACATCACCATGGTGCCGCTCGCCGAGGCCGTCGAGACGCTGAAGACCGTGCCCGACGAGCGGTACGCAGAGGCGGAGTGCGTGCTCTAGCACCACGGAAGCACCACTGGCCCCCCGCCAGCTCGGTTGCGCGTTGTACTACTCGCCCCCGGTCGCGTCAGCGGCCGGGGGCGGTTCTACTCTGGTGCCGACACACGTCGCACAATCCGCGATGTCGCACATTCCGCATGAATCAGGAGCCACCGGATGGATCACAGCGGGCACGGCATGAACATGGATCTGCCGCCGTTCACGCTGGGGCGAGGCCTGGAGATCTCCGCCGACCCCTTCTTCCTCATCGGCGGCCTGGTGGGACTGGCCCTGTACGGGTGGGGCGTGGTCCGGCTCGTGCGGCGGGGCGACAAGTGGCCGGTGGGCCGTACGGTCGCCTTCGTGACCGGTGTCCTCACGGTCCTGCTCGTGATGTGCACCAAGCTCAATGACTACGGCATGGTCATGTTCAGCGTGCACATGGTGCAGCACATGGTGATCAGCATGCTGTCGCCGATCCTGCTCCTCCTCGGCGCCCCGATCACGCTGGCGCTGCGCGCCCTGCCGGTGGCGGCGCGCGGCCACAAGGGTCCGCGCGAGTGGCTCCTCCGGCTGCTGCACAGCCGGTACATGCGGATCATCACGCACCCCGCGTTCACGATCCCGCTGTTCATCGCGAGCCTGTACGCGCTCTACTTCACGCCGCTCTTCGACACCCTGATGGGCTCCAGGGCGGGCCACATCGGGATGATGGTGCACTTCCTCGCCGTCGGCCTCGTCTTCTTCTGGCCGATCATGGGCGTGGACCCGGGGCCGCACCGCCCCGGCTACATCATGCGGATGCTGGAGCTGTTCGCGGGCATGCCGTTCCACGCGTTCTTCGGCATCGCGCTGATGATGGCGACCCAGCCGATGGTCGGCACCTACATGCACCCGCCCGCCTCGCTCGGCATCGACGCGCTGGCCGACCAGGAGGCGGCGGGCGGCATCGCCTGGGCGTTCAGCGAGATCCCCTCCGTGGTGGTCCTGGTGGCCCTGCTCTTCCAGTGGCGCCGCTCCGAGGACCGCGAGGCACGGCGCAAGGACCGCGCCGCCGACCGCGACGGCGACAAGGAGCTGGAGGCCTACAACGCCTACCTGGCCTCTTTGGCCGCACGCGGACGCTAGCGCGGACGGGCTTCCACGGGTGACGATGGTCCTCGGACCGCGGCCCGGCGCGCAGGCGCAGGGGGCTGCCGCAAGGAGGCTGAGCGATGCCCGGTTCCACGAAGACCATGGGTGGGTTCACCGTCGGAAGCCTGATCATGGTCACGGCGTATTCGGTGGCTCTCGGAAGCAACGGCTGGCTGTGGTTCGGCTGGGTCGTGCTCGGACTGCTGACCCTGGGCATGGTGCTGTCGCGCGGCGCGTGAGCGGAACGGCCGCCTAGAACCGGAAGACGGAGCCGGTCGCGACCTCCAGCTCGCAGCGGTTGGGGAAGACCTTGACCCAGTTGACCGCCCGGCCCCGGTGGGTGCCGCTCGCGCTCGCGGTGACGGGGTCGTGCTGCTTGGTGCACGGCCGTGCCGTACGGGTCAGCCCGTCGAGGTTCCCCGCCGCCGCGGTGATCTCCGCGCAGGCCCGTTCGGCGTACGGGTGACGCCCCACGGGCCGCGGTTCGCAGCGCAGCAGCACACCGCGGACCCAGGTGTCGCCCGACTCCGAGACGGTGAGGAAGAGCCCCTGCCTCGGCGCGGGGGCGGCAGCCGTGTCGGCCGCCCGCGCGGGGGCGGCGGCGCTGAGGGCGAGCAGTGCGGCGACAGCGACGGTGAACGGACGCATGCGGGACCTCCGGTGGCCTGGCGGCGGCAGTGGACGGTGACGTTCTGTGGCGTCGGCCCCGGCGACGGAGACTCCGGGAGGAGTCCAGCGGACCCCCGTACGCCCAGCCCGTCCAGGCGCCGCGCCGCCGTGTCGCCCGCCCGATGCCGCACAACAGCCCGAACGGGCTCTCGCATCCGCACCGTTGATTGGCTACTGTGCGTCGGCACCGGGAACCGGGGGAAGGCAGCCACCATGTTCTATCCACTGCTCAAATACGTGCTCCTCGGTCCGCTGCTCCGGCTGATGTTCCGGCCCAGAATCGAGGGCCTGGAGCATGTGCCGCAGACGGGCGCCGCGATCGTCGCGGGCAACCACCTGTCGTTCTCCGACCACTTCCTCATGCCCGCGATCATCAAGCGCCGCATCACGTTCCTGGCGAAGGCCGAGTACTTCACGGGCCCGGGGATCAAGGGCCGCCTGACCGCCGCCTTCTTCCGCAGCGCGGGACAGATCCCGGTCGACCGCTCCGGCAGGGAGGCGGGCAGGGCCGCCATCCGGGAGGGCCTCGGCGTGCTGCGCAAGGGCGAGCTGCTCGGCATCTATCCGGAAGGCACCCGCTCGCACGACGGACGGCTCTACAAGGGCAAGGTCGGCGTCGCCGCCATGGCGCTCAAGGCGCGGGTCCCGGTGATCCCCTGCGCGATGATCGGCACCTTCGAGGCACAGCCGCCCGGCCAGAAGCTGCCGAACCTGCGCCGCGTGACGATCCGCTTCGGCGAGCCCCTGGACTTCTCCCGTTACGTCGGCATGGAC
>NZ_JASKYR010000300.1:0-8738 GCF_041028215.1 Streptomyces flavofungini | reverse complement strand
GTCTTGTTGCTGCTTGGTATGTCCATGGAGTTCTCCGGTCTGCGGAGCTGCCGTGCGCGTGGCGCGGGCGCTCCGTGGCGGCGGTGCACCGGACGGTGCGGCCGGCCCGGTCCTGCGGGGCCGGCCGCACTCGGTTCAGCTAGCTCAGGCCCGCGACGGTGGTGCGGACCTTGGAGATGATCTCGGCCGGGATCGGCGCGTAGTCGTTCTCCTTGAGGACCTTCTGGCCGTCCTCGCTGGCGATGTAGGTCAGGAAGGACTTGGTGGCGGGGAGCGTGTCCGCCTTGTTGCCCTTCTCGCAGACGACCTCGTAGGTCACCAGGGTGATCGGGTAGGCGCCCTCGGCGGTCGGCTTGTAGTTCAGTTCGAGCGCGAGGTCCTTGCCCTTGCCGACGACCTTGGCCTCGGAGATCGCCTTGGAGGCGTTGTCGACGGTGGCCTTCACCGGCTCCTTGGCGTCCGTCTTCAGGTCGACGGTCTTGACGCCCTCGCCCGCGTAGGAGAGCTCGAAGTAGGAGATGGCACCGGCGGTCTGCTTGACCTGGCTCGCGACACCCGCGGAACCGTTGGCGGACTGGCCGCCCTTGGGCTCCCAGGACTTGCCCGGCTCATACGGCCAGGCGCTCGGGGCGGCGCCCTTGAGGTACTTGGTGAAGTTGTCCGTGGTGCCGGACTCGTCGGAGCGGTGGAAGGCCTGGATCTTGGTGCTGGGGAGCTTGGCGTCGGGGTTGAGCTTCTTGATCGCCTTGTCGTCCCAGGTCTTGATCTTCTCGTTGAAGATGTCGGCCAGGGTCTTGGCGTCCAGGGTGAGCTGGTCGACGCCCGGGACGTTGTAGCCGACCGCGATCGGGCCGCCGACCATCGGGAGGTCGATGGCCTGGCTCTTCTCGCAGACCTTCTTCGACTTCTCGATCTCCTCGGGCTTCAGCGCCGAGTCGGAACCGGCGAACGCCGTCTGGCCCTGGAGGAAGGCGGTGATGCCCGCGCCCGAACCGGTCGGGTTGTAGTTGAGCTGCACGTCCTTGCAGTTGGCCGTGTAGACCTTCCGCCAGGCGTCGACCGCGTTCTTCTGGGCGGACGAGCCGGAGGCCGCGAGCTGGCCCTTGGCGTCGTCGCACTTGATGTTGGCGTTGGCGTTGGTCTCCTTGCCGCCGCCGCCCTCGCTCGTGTCGTCGGAGCCGCACGCCGTGAGGGCCAGGGCGCCGGAGACGGCGAGGGCGCCGAGAGAAAGGGCGCGGAGCCGGTTCTTGCGCTGAAGCTTCACTCTGGGTGTTCCTTCCGGGAGCCGCCGGCCCTTTGCTGGCGGCGTGCGATGTCTGTCTTGCGCTTTTCTGTCGTGCAAGGCCGAAATTAGGCAGGACAGGTGAAGCGGCCGATGGGCACGAGTGAACGGGGGGTGAACCTCGGCGGTCGGCCTGGTTAGACATCGCGTTACGGAAAGTACCCGAGCCGCTACGCGGAGTTGAGTACGTCGAGCAGGGCGTCGACGAGCCGCTGGTCACGGGGTTGGGTGAGCCGGTCGCGGGCCTCGGTGGGCGGCAGCCAGCGGACCCGGTCGACCTCGTCGTTGGGCTCGAAGCGGCCGCCGGTGGCCTCGGCCGCCCAGTAGTCGACGCGCTTGGGACGGCCCTGCACGGTGTAGTGGGCGGTGGGCAGCCGGGCGCCCGGCGCGCAGCGGTGCCCGGTCTCCTCCTCGACCTCGCGCAGGGCACCGGCCAACGGCTCCTCGCCCCGCTTCAGCTTGCCCTTGGGGAAGGACCAGTCGTCGTAGCGGGGGCGGTGGACCAGGCAGAGCTCCAGGCCGCCGTCGGCGGGGGAGCGGCGCCACAGGACGCACCCGGCCGCGAGGACCGGGTCCGCGTTGTTCGGGGACGTCATCGGCCACGCACCGCCTCGTGCTGCCAGACCTGCTGGAAGGCGAACCGTGCCGCCTCGACCTCGTGCCGCTGGTCGGCGTGGAGGACACCGAGGGCGTACGCGGTGGCCGGGGCGATGCGGGGGGTCCGCGCGGCCTGGGCCGCCGCCTGGGCCGCCGCCGCGGCCTCCTGGTGGACGTCCAGTGCGTGGCCCGCCTCCATGACACGCGGGTCCGGGCAGGCGTGCCCGAGCAGCACCTCCTGGGCGTACCTGTGCAGGCGCAGCAGGGAGCGGACCGTCAGCCAGGGCGCGTCCTGGGCGTCCGGGGCGGCGTCCGTGCCAAGGCCGTGGGTCAGGGCGCCCGCGTTGTACGGGTGGCCCGCCTGGCCGAGCGGCAGGACGCCGACCGCCTCCGCGAGCCGGGCCTCCGCGTCGGCCGCGAGGTCCTTCGGGTCGTCCTTGGCGTCGGTGAGGGGGACCTCGCTCGCCAGTACGGCGATGGTGTCCGCCACGGCGTGGAACCGGGAGGAGCCGAGGGCCTGGAGGGCGGTGGAGTGGGCCCGCGTCCTGGCGAGGGTGAGCTGGCGCTCCAGGAGGGCGGCGGCCTTGGCCGCGCCGACGGTGAGGCCGCGGGAACTCCGGTGCTGCCCGTCCGCGCCCGGCGCCGCGGGCCGCGCCCACCCCTCCCCGTGCTCCTGGCCGCGTTCCAGCACGGCGGACGCGGGGCGCCGTGCGGCACGTCTGCCCGCGGGGGTGCCGGAGGGCTCCAGGGCCGGATGGGGCACCGGGAGCGCTCCCGAGAGGCGGTGCAGGGCTTCGAGCAGGCGGGTCAGACGGGAGGTGCAGGCGTGCTCCTGGGCGAGGGTGGCGCGGAGCCAGGCCAGTTCCGGGCGCAGCGCCGCCGCCCACTCGGGGTCGAGCAGCGGGCGGAACGTGTGCAGGGTGGCGCCGATCCTGCGGGCGGCCCGCCGCAGCGAGCGGGCCGCCTCCAGGGACTCCTCCGCGCCCTGCGCGTCCGTCGTGGACTCGCGGTGCTGCCGCAGCGAGCGCAGGAACTCCGTCGCCTGGCCGCGCAGGTAGACCGGCAGGGCCTCGTCCGCCGTGCCGGTCGCCGCCACTGTCATCTCATGGTGTTGCTGTGCCACGCCGGCGCCTCCGGGCGTCTATGAGCATCTCCTGTACGTTCCGCAGGGGCTGGCCTTCCGGATCCAGCGAGTGACGGGTCCAGTTGCCGTCGGCGCCCAGGTGCCAGGAGGCGGTGGTGTCCGACATGCCGGTCTCCAGGAGCCGGCTGAGGGCCGCACGGTGCGCCGGGTCCTGGACCCTGACGAGCGCCTCGATGCGGCGGTCGAGATTGCGGTGCATCATGTCGGCGCTGCCGATCCACACCTCGGGCTCGCCTCCGTTGCCGAAGGCGAAGACCCGGGAGTGTTCCAGGAAGCGGCCGAGGACGGACCGTACGCGGATGTTCTCGGAGAGCCCCACGACTCCGGGCCGCACCGCGCAGATGCCGCGCACCCACACGTCGACCTCGACGCCCGCCTGCGACGCGCGGTACAGCGCGTCGATGACGGCCTCGTCGACCATCGAGTTGACCTTGATGCGGACGTAGGCGGGGCGGCCCGCGCGGTGGTGCTGCGCCTCCTTGTCGATACGGGCGACGAGCCCGTCGCGCAGCGACTTGGGGGCCACGAGGAGGCGCCGGTAGGTCTCCCTGCGGGAGTAGCCGGAGAGGCGGTTGAAGAGGTCGGAGAGGTCCGCGCCGACCTCCGCGTTCGAGGTGAGCAGGCCCAGGTCCTCGTAGAGCCGGGCGGTCTTGGGGTGGTAGTTGCCGGTGCCCACGTGGGAGTAGCGGACCAGGGTCTCGCCCTCCTGGCGCACGACGAGGGAGAGCTTGCAGTGGGTCTTCAGGCCGACGAGGCCGTAGACCACGTGGCAGCCCGACTCCTCCAGCTTCCTGGCCCACTTGATGTTGGCCTGCTCGTCGAAGCGGGCCTTGATCTCGACCAGGACGAGGACCTGCTTGCCGGACTCCGCCGCGTCGATCAGCGCGTCCACTATCGGGGAGTCGCCCGAGGTGCGGTACAGCGTCTGCTTGATGGCGAGGACGTCCGGGTCGGCCGCCGCCTGCTCCAGGAAGGCCTGGACGGAGGTGGAGAAGGAGTCGTACGGGTGGTGCAGGAGGACGTCGCGCTCGCGCAGGGCGGCGAAGATGTCGGGCGCGGACGCCGACTCGACCTCGGCGAGGTCGCGGTGGGTGCCCGCCACGAACTTGGGGTACTTCAGCTCCGGACGGTCCAGCTTGGCGATGCTGAAGAGCCCGGTGAGGTCCAGCGGGCCCGGCAGCGGGTAGACCTCGGCCTCGCTGATCTTCAGCTCGCGCACCAGCAGGCTGAGGACGTTCGGCGCGATGGACTCCTCGACCTCCAGGCGCACGGGCGGCCCGAAGCGGCGCCGCATCAGCTCCTTCTCCAGGGCCTGGAGCAGGTTCTCCGCGTCGTCCTCCTCGACCTCCAGGTCCTCGTTCCTGGTGAGCCGGAACATGTGGTGCTCCTGGATCTCCATGCCGGGGAAGAGCTCCTGGAGGTGCGCGGGGGCGGCGATGACGTCCTCTATGGGGACGTACCGCTGCGGGGAGGCCTCCAGGAAGCGCGAGAGCAGCGGCGGGACCTTGACCCGGGCGAAGTGCTGGTGCCCCGAGACCGGGTTGCGCACGACCACGGCGAGGTTGAGCGAGAGTCCCGAGATGTACGGGAACGGGTGCGCGGGGTCCACGGCGAGCGGGGTCAGGACGGGGAAGATCTGCTGCCGGAAGAGGGTGAAGAGCCGGGACTGCTCCTTCTCGGTCAGTTCGTGCCAGCGGACGAGGTGGATGCCCTCGTCGGCGAGGCCGGGCATGACGTCGTCCTGGTAGCAGGCGGCGTGCCGGGCCATGAGCTCGCGGGAGCGGTTCCAGATCAGTTCCAGGACCTCGCGGGGCTGGAGGCCCGAGGCCGAACGGGTGGCGACGCCGGTGGCGATGCGGCGCTTGAGGCCCGCCACGCGCACCATGAAGAACTCGTCCAGGTTCGAGGCGAAGATCGCCAGGAAGTTCGCCCGTTCGAGGAGCGGGGTGAGCGGGTCCTCGGCGAGTTCGAGCACCCGCTCGTTGAAGGCGAGCCAGCTTCGCTCCCGGTCGAGGAAACGCCCCTGGGGCAGCGCGTTCCCGTCGTGCCCCGTCTGGGCGTCCTCGTCGTAGGAGTCGAGGTCGGCGTCGATGTCGGGGGCGAGGTCGGAGACGGTGGCCGCGATGGTGTGCGGCCGGTGCGCGGCTATGGAACCGACGGAGGGCTGAGCGTGCTGTACCTGTCCCGGCGTGTTCGGCTGGCTCATGAAGCCATTCTTCCGCGTGGGGGCGCCGATGGGCTCGTCGGAGAACGCGGGATCGAGACGGGGCCTCCCGTTCTCGGGGGACGGCCTCCCGTTCGGCGGGGTCGGGTCGGGCACGGCGGGCTGCATTGGCCGAGCGTCGCAAGGCTGTCTGAATCAGCGGTTACGGGGACATGACGTGCGGGACATCGGCCGAGGACTCCCGGGCGTCCACATGGCCGGAAGTCCTCGGTCGAGCGTACCGATCAGGCCGTACGGCGGCGCAGCACCCGGAAGCTGACGTAGACGGCGACCGCCGCGAGGGCCAGGACGATCCCGGACTCGATCAACTGGACGTACCAGAAGTGGGATCGGGGGTGGTAGTCGACGTACCAGCCGGTGATCCTGGTGTCGGCGGGGCAGGAGAAGCCCTCGACCGGCGGGTGGCACTGCCCCTGGTAGAAGCGTTCTCCGGCGGCGTTGGTGACGCCCTGGTCGACGGAGAAGGCGTTCGGAGGCCCGGGGTGCCACCACATCCCGCTCGCGTCGGCTTTGGTCCCGGTGAGCGTACGGGTGGGCATGAGGTCCCACCGGATGCTGCCGAGAGCGTAGAGCAGGAGGCCCGTGAGGCCACCCGCGGCGGCCATGGCGAGCATCGCGCGGCGCAGCAGCAGCCCGGCGAGGGCGCCGACGGCCACGGCGAACAGGGCGTACACGGGCATGGCGGGGCCGGACAGCTCGTAGGTGCCGCGGTCCGGCCACCCCAGGTTGTAGTTGCCGTACAGCTCGGAGGTACCGATCCGGAAGACGCCCATCAGGAGCAGGATGCCGAGCACGGCACAGGTGGCGGCGGTCGTCAGCTTCGACAGGAGCCAGCGCGCCGGGGACACGGACTGGGTCCAGGCGAGCTTGGACACCCCGGACTCCATCTCGCGGCCCACCATCGGCCCCGCGACGAAGGCGGCGATCAGCGCGGGCAGGAGCAGCAGCCACAGCGCCCCGTTGGACATGGCGCCGGTGAGCATGTCGTGGGCGCTGGCCCAGCCCAGGAAGGTGTCCGTACAGGGGCCGTTGCCGCAGTCGGTCGGCTGCGGGTAGGCGGTGGACGCCCACCGCAGCCAGACCGTGAAGACCGCGGCGGCGGCGATGAGGGCGCCGGATGCCCACAGCGCCCCCCGGTGCAGCCGTACGTCCACCCAGCGGGGACCTCGTAGCGTCGGCATGCTCATGCCGTCACCCCCCGCCCGGCACGCGCCGTCGTACCCGGCGTCAGCAGCACCGGTGCGTCCGGTGTGCGCAGATGGGCCAGCACCAGTTCCTCCAGGGACGGTTCCGAGACCTCCCAGCCGTCGCCGAGGGGGCCCTCGGGGCGGATCAGGGCGGTCAGGCCGCGCCCGGTGGCGCGGGACTCGATGACGGTGTGCGGGGCGAGGTCGGCGGCCGGGCGCGCCCCGGTCACCAGGGCGTGCGCGGTGGTCAGGTCGTCGATGCCGCCGCCGAGCCTGACCTGCCCGTCGGAGACGAGGAGCAGGTGGTCGCAGGCGTCGGCCAGTTCGCCGACGATGTGCGAGGACATGACGACGGTGGTCCCGTGTTCGGCGGCCTCGGCCATGAGCGTGCCCATGAGCTGATGCCGGGCGAGCGGGTCGAGGTCGGCCATCGGCTCGTCGAGGAGCAGGAGTTCGGCCCGCTTGCCGAGCGCGAGGGCGAGCGCGACGCGGGTGCGCTGGCCGCCGGAGAGCGTACGGACGCGCGCGGCCATGTCGAGCCCCGCGCCGCTCACGACGCGCTCGGCCACGGCCATGTCCCAGCGTCCCGCGTTGAGTTCGGCGCCGAACCGCAGCGTGTCGGCGATGGTGAGCCGCGGGTGCAGCGGCTTCTCCTGGGCGACGTACGCCACCCGGGCGCGGGCCTCGCCGGGGCTGGTGCCGAGGACGCTCAGCGTGCCCGACGTGGGGCGGTCGAGCCCGGCGGCCAGGGCGAGCAGGGTGGACTTGCCCGCGCCGTTGGGGCCGACGACCGCGCAGACGCGGCCGGTGGGCAGCCGGAACGAGCAGTCGTGCAGGGCGCGGCTGCGCCTGCCGAACTGCCTGGTGAGGGCATGCGCCTCGATGGCGGTGCCGGTCATGCGGAATCCCCCTCGGTGACTGCCGCCCGCGGCGCGGGCCGCTCGGCGAACTGCTCGTCAAGTACGGCGGCGAAGAGCGCCGCCACGTCGTCCTTCTCCAGACCCGCCGCACGGGCCCGCGCGGCCCACTCGACGAGCTCCCCCCGCAGCGGCGAGTCCGCCGGTGCGCTGCCCAGTGACTTCCGTACGAAGGTGCCGAGGCCGCGGCGGGCCTCGACCAGGCCCTCGCGCTCCAGCTCCCGGTAGGCCTTGAGGACCGTGTTCGGGTTGATGGCGGTGGCCTCGACGACCTCGCGGGCCGTGGGCAGCTTGTCGCCGGGCTCCAGCAGGCCGAGGCGGAGCGCCTGGCGGGTCTGCTGGACGATCTGGAGGTAGGTGGCGACGCCACTGCGCCGGTCGATGCGGAACTCGACCACTGCTGCACCACCCTTTCACTAATTGAGTAGTGAAAGGGTGGTGTAAAAGAGGGGCGGCGTCAAGTGACGCCGCCCCTACCAAGGCGTATGCGCGGGATTCAGGACTCCGTGCGGTACATCAGGTCCGTCTCGTGGACGGTGAAGCCGAGACGTTCGTAGACGCTGACGGCCGCCTTGTTGTCCGCGTCCACGTAGAGCATCGCGGTCGGCAGGCCTGCGTCGGCGAGGTGGCGCAGGCCCGTCGTGGTCAGGGCCTTGCCGAGGCCGCCGCCCTGGGCGCCGGGGCGCACCCCGACCACGTACACCTCGCCGAGGCGCTCCTGCTCGTGCACCTTCGTCCAGTGGAAGCCGAGAAGACGGCCGTCGCTCTCCCGCTCGGCGAGGAAGAAGCCCGCCGGGTCGAACCACGGCTCGGCCTTGCGGTCGTCCAGGTCGCGCTGGGTGAGGGAGCCCTGCTCGGGGTGGTGCGCGAAGGCCTCGGCGTTCACCGCGAGCCAGGCCGCGTCGTCCTGGCCGGGGACGAAGGCGCGTACGGAGACGCCCTCGGGGAAGACCGGCTCCGGCAGGTCGAGCCCGGCCAGCGGGCGCCGCATCTGCCGCAGTTCGCGGAAGAGGGTGAGGCCGAGCACCTGCGCCAGGTGCCGGGCCGCGGAGTGCCCGCCGTGCGCCCAGACCCGCAGCCGCCGCCCGGACTGTGCGAGGAGTGTGGAGCCGAGCGCCCTGCCGTGGCCGCGCCCGCGGTGCGAGGGGTGCACGACCAGCTCGGCCGCGGGGGCCTCGACGGGGTCGGTGTCCTCAAGCTGCGCGTACCCCACGAGGTCGTCGCCGACGCTGAGCAGCAGGTGGCGCACGCCCTCGCGCGCTCCGCCGCGGAGCTGTAGCCGCCCCTGCTCGGACACCGCCTGCTGACCGTCGGTGCGCGCGGCGTCCGTGAGGAGCCCGAGCACGGCGTCGGCCTGCGCGGAGGTGAGGGCGGCGAGGGTGTCGAT
>NZ_JASKYR010000030.1:0-5989 GCF_041028215.1 Streptomyces flavofungini | reverse complement strand
CGACCGACCGCCTCACCCGCCTCCGCACCCCCGGCAGTTCGCCGACGTCCCGCGCCGCGCCCCGGCCGCGCCGCCGCCCTCGTGGAGTCACCGCCTGCTGCCCCGCTCCGTGCGGGCTGTGCTCGCCGATCTGGGCTGGTGGCAGGACCCCGCCCCCCAGCGCCCTTCGGCGCACCTGGAGCAGGTCCTGGCGGTGCTGCGCCGCTACGGCTGGGCCCAGTCGGTCGACGTCTCCCCCACCGGCCGCATGTGCATCCGCGGCGCGCAGACCCTGCTGGTCAGGACCGGACACGCCACCGAGCAGAGCCGGGACCGGGCCGTGCAGTACATGCAGCAGGCCTTGCATGCCGCCGGAGTGCACATGGAGTTCTTCGCCTGGAACGACCTTCCCGGCCAGGAATTCGCCGCTGTCGAGACACTGCTTATTTCCGCCGCTCGCTCAGCACAAGAAAACGGAGAATAGAAAGATGACCCCCGAAGAGGAAATGGCGTTCAATCAGATCGCGAAGGAATACCCCATGGCCGAGCGGCCTAATGAATATGCCCAGAACAACGACTATGACCCCTACGGTCCTTACGGTGTCCCGCAGGCGCCGCAAAAGACGGGTCTGACGCCGCGCGGTAAGGCGGCTATCGCACTGGGCATCGCTATTATCGGCGGCGGCTCCATCATCGGATGGAACGTGCACTCCAGTAACGAGGCCGAGCGCGAGCAGAAGGCGCAGGAAATCGCCTTGCAGCAGGAGCGCCTGGAGCTGGAGCGGCTCAAGGAAATGAACCGCGCCGACGAGAAGGAATCCAAGGCCACCAATGCCGCCGACAAGATCCGTCAGGCGAACGTTGATGCGTGCGTGAAGGCGAACGCCTCCAAGGTCGACAAGGCCACCCTCGGTGCCCCCTCGCACGGCGACGTGGTCGAGGACTGCCAGGCGCAGTACCCCGCCAGCGCCGACGGCTCCGACATGGCGGCCGCGGGCTCCGCGTCCGACGGCGACGGGGAGGGCGGGGGGCTGAACGACAGCATGCTGGCCGGTGCCGTGGTGGTCGTCGCGGCGGTCGCCTTGTTCGCCAAAAAGAACACGAAGAGTAACGGCTAGAGCTACTTCCTCCCTACCTCCCGACCCAGAAAACCGCAGTACGGGCCTCCATGAGGGAGCCCGTACCGCGCTTTCGGGCCGGGAGGTAGGGAGTAGGTAACTCCGCAGAGTAAGGAGTGTGATGGCAAGCGACACGGCTCCGGCGGCCGTTCCCGGCCCGGATGAGTCCGCTGAATCCCACCTGCCCCCGGTGCCCGCGAAGGGCTGGCTGGCCTCCGCCCTGGCCGCCGAGGAGGTGTCCCGGCCGGGCTTCGGCGAGAGCTGGATCCCGGGCCCCGAGGACGTCGAGGAGAGCGCCGAGAGCGAGGAAGAAGAGGCGGCTTACCGGGCCCCGGACGGGACGTCCAGCGCCGATTATCACGCCAGTGATGAGGACGGAGAGGACGGCACGAAAGCCGCCGGATCCCGGTACAAGCAATCCGTCTGGAAAGAATGGTGGCTCGCCGGAGCAAAGCGCTGGGCCAAGGGCGGCGGCACCCAGAACAAGCGCCTCGATCTACAGAAAGCAAAAGCACAGGCGAACCAGACCAAAACCCAGAAAACCGTGACCGTAAGCCGCTCCGGCGGCCTCCCGACCCGTGGCGGGAATTCTGGCAGTGCGTCGGGTGGCGGCGGGAAATCCCTCGACAGTAAGGCCTCTCCGCGCGGAAATACCCAGGGAGCGAACAACTCGGCGTCTGGTTCCCGTCAAGGGCCCGCCGGGCGCTCCGGCGGGGGCGCCGGTTCGGGACCTGGGGGAAGCGCTGGACGTGGCCCCGCGGGCACCGGAAAAGACGGCTCCGCCAAAAACGGCGGCCAGGTGCAAAAGGCGCCGAAGAATACCGGCTCCGGCTCAGGTGGAGCAAATGGCGCCAGCGGAAAGGGAGGCGCCTCCCCGGCCGGAACGTCGCTCCGCACACCGAAGGACCAGGGACCCGGCACCAAGGGCGCGAAGGATGCCACCGGACCCGCCAAGGGGCCGGGCTCCTCGGCGGGCGGCGGGTCGGGCAAGAACGGTGCCCCCGGCTCGAAGGGCGCTCCCGGCTCGAAGGCCGCCGGGGCCGGAGGCACGACGCCTGGCGGTTCCTTCGGCAAGGACACCGGCGGCAAGGGTGGCTCTGGCGGCAAGGACGCGAGCGGCAAGAGCGGCCCCGGAGGCAAGGACAAGAAGGACCAGGCCGCCAAGCACAAGCCGTTGGCGGGCGCCGACGGCAAGCCGTACGACACCAGGAAGTCCCGCGAGACCGGTCATGGCGATGGCGTCCGCGCGAACCGCGTCTACGGCCACGTCAAGGCCTACGGACGCGGCGTGAAGGACGGCTGGGCGGATCAGGAGCGGGTGCGCAAGGCCGACGAGAAGCGCCTGGACAAGGCGCACAACGCCTTCAAGAAGGCCAAAGACAAGGAGCTGGATATGGACGACGCGACCCCGATCGACGTCGCCGGAATCGACGCCGCACAGCTGACACTCGGCAACGGCCAGAGCCTCACGCGGGGGGAGGTGCGCACCTACAAGGGCTTCCAGCGCCGCCTCCAGGCCAAGGCCGAGGCCCTGGTGAAGGTCGCCGAAGCGACCAAGACCTTGCAGGCCGCAGCCGTGCAGCAGGCCACTGAGATGGAGAAGCTCCTGGAGGACGCCAAGAGCGTGAAGGGCGGCGAGAAGCTCACCGGCCACATCACCAAGCTGGTGGAAAAGGCGAAGGTTCAGGCGGTCAAGGCTGAGGAGCTCCACAAGCGGGCGCTGCGGGCCGCGGATGCGTGCAAGGGCCTGCTGACCAGGATCGAGACCCGCTACCAGCCGCTCTACCAGGCGATCGTCGATTCCCCCGAGAGCACCGCCCCCGAGCTCCGTTTTTTCCGCGATGCCGGATACACCAAGGCCGCCTAGGAGGAACCCATGTCTGACCTGACCTACAGCCAGCTCCGCGCCCAGGTGCTGGAGTACGAGCGCACCCTGGGCAAGAGCGCGGAGCAGATCCGCGCCCAGGCCCAGATCATCGACGGCGACGCCAAGGACACCGGGCGCGTCGCCGACCAGATCGCGGGCAAGTCCGTCGACCCGGAGACCGTCGCCGAAACACGCGACCTGATGAAGATCACCGCCGGAGTGAGCGAGGGCGCCACCGCCTTCGCCGCCGCCGCCGACGACACCGCCAAGCAGGCCAAGGCCACCGGCGACCAGGCCAAGACCAGCTACGGCGGCCTCCAGGAAGCAATGTCCCGCTCCACCCTCGTCGGCAAGTACGACATCCACGCCGACTGGCTCACCCAGGAATAGCCCTCGCCCCACACCACCCCCAAGGGGCGGGCCCGGCACACAAGCCGCAGCCCGCCCCTTCCCCGCCTCCCTCATCTGCGCTCATCAGCAAGGAGTCCTCGTGTCCACCACGTCGTCCACTACGGCGCGCCCCGCCTCGACTGAGCGCGCCGTGGCGATCGCCGCCTCTGCCGCCCCCATCGCGACCGGTGTCCTGGCCCCGTGGCTGGACGGCGGCGCCTCCGTCACCGCAGCGATCGCCTACAGTGCCGCCGCCGTCGTGACGGGCGCGAACTACATGCACCGACTGCCCGCCTCGCTCGCCGCCGAGCTGCCCGCCGCCGACGTCCTGGCCGCGCACCGCACCACACTGGGCATCTCCACCCTGACCACCGGCATGGCCCTGGGAATTGGCACCCTGATGGGCGGGGTGGGCACGGACGCGCTGATGGCCGGAGTGCTCACGCTGCCCAGCGTGCCCGGCATCGTCTCCCTGGGCTGGTGGGCCGCGGTCGCGCTGGTCCCCTACAAGCTCCGCAAGGTCCTCGCCCGCAGGCAGGCCGCGCCCGCCGCAGCTCCGGCGCGGCCAGCGCAACCGCCGCAGCTCCCGCCGACCCAGTGGCAGCGCATCATGCGGGACTGGGCCCGCGTCATCTCCCACCCGGAGAACGGCACCAACAAAGGCCAAGTCTTGAGCGAGCTTGTGGTGCGGCCGCGACAGTGGTCGGGCATCATCACCGCGCCCCCCGGCATCGCCGTCAACGTCACCAAGGAGACCGTCTCCAGCGTCTTCCGTGTCGATCCGGGATGGGTGCGCTTCGCCGCTGGCGGCCACGCGGGCCAGTGCCGCATCACTGTCAACCTCGTGGCCCCCGCTGATCTGGACACCTCCACGCTGGCCGGGGCGTGGGCGAAGTGGGTCGCCCCGCTGGTGATGAAGGGGAGCCACCTCGAAGAGGTGCAGGACGATCCGATGACCGGCGGCGAGGTCGCCTACGTCGTCGCCGACGACGACACCGCCCGCCTCACCGTCCCCGCCCACGATGACCTCGCCGGAGCCCTGCGCACCACCACCCTGCTGTGCGCCTACACTCCCGTGCCCGGCAACCCGCGGCGCGGCAAGGTCCGCATCATGCAGCACAACCCCTTGCAGGACGGCGTGCCCTTCCCCGGCACCGAGGTGCTGAAGGCCTCCTCGGGCGGCTACGTGCAGATCGGACGGCATGTCAGCGGACGCCCTGCCAGGCTCCAGTTCCGGGACCCGACCCTGGGCGCACGGCACCTGTACATCGCGGGCGTCACCGGCTCCGGCAAGGGCGGCCTGGCCCAAATCGTGGCCCTGGCCGACCACGTCAACGGCCACGCCATCATCTACGGCGACCCCAAGGGCTCCTCCAATCCCGACATCGTCAAGATGGCCTGCTACTCCGGCCTGGCCGAACAGGGAAGCATGGGCGCCCTGCGCGTCGGCTACGCCCTGATGAAGTGGCGCATCGCAGAGTCCGGCCGTCTGGGCATGAAGAACTTCGTCGCGACCCCCGAGCGGCCTTGGGTGCGGCTGCTCCTGGACGAGGCGCACGTGCCGCTCACCGAGCTCGGCGACGACGACAAACGCGAGGCCCGCGTCATTCTGGAGGCCATGGCCGCCAAGGCCCGCTCCATGGGCATCCCCCTCGGGATCATCAACCAGGCCGTCAACGCCGACAAGCTCGGCGGCAGCACGCCGCTGCGCACCAACCTGGTCCAGGGCGGCAGCCTGGTGCTGCTGCGCACCGACTCCGACCAGTCCAACCTCGCCTCGACCGGCTTCGAGAAGGTCGACCCTGGCACCATCCCCGCCACCTGGGATGTTGAAGAGCCGCTCGTCTTCGCCGAGGACACCGTGCTGGCTGACCCGCGCAGCACGTTCGGTCTGGGCTACACCCTCGGCCCCGGCGGTGTCGCCGAGATGATGCGCACCTTCATCCTCGAGTCCGCCGCCCCCTACATCGACACCGAGCAGGTCGCCTACCCGGCGGACTGGCCGGACTGGGAGTACCGGCACGAGATCGCCGAAACCCCGATCAACGAGGACGGCGAGGCCGCCGCGCCCAAGGCGTTCGCGGGCGTCGACATCCCCAAGGCCCCCAAGGCCAAGACCGCCGCAGAGAAGATCCTCGAAGCGATCCGCGACCTCGGCGGCGAGTACGACTACGTCGACCGCGCGGACTTCGCCCCGCTCCTCGACATCGAGGAATCCACCCTCGGTAATCAGCTGACGAAGCTGAAGAAGAAGGGCGAGGTCCACCTTCAAGTCCTCGATGGCAAGGAGCAGCGCGGCCGGTACGCCCTGGGCGCCGATCCCTCCGCACTCGACCAGGACGACGAGGAAGACGCCGCCTGACCGCGGATTGACCCAGCACACCGCGCCCCCGCCGACACCGCGTCGGCGGGGGCGCCGTTTCGTCCGCCACCGCCAGGAGGAACACGTGCCCATCCCCCGCCCGCGCCCGCACCGCCCGGTCGGCCGGCCTCGCCCGCACCCAGCTCGAACACGTGGCGCTGGACGCCGTCCGGCACGTCGTAGAAGTAGTCGGCGGAGTACTCGCTTCGCTCGGGGTAGGTCCGGTCGACGCCCTCCGCCTCCGGGACCGGCACCTTGTGCAGGCCTCCCTGG
>NZ_JASKYR010000003.1:0-25804 GCF_041028215.1 Streptomyces flavofungini | reverse complement strand
TCGCCGGGGCGGGGGTCGGTGACGGCGCCGGCGCGGACACGCCGCCCAGGCGCGCGTACCGCTCCGGACGGGCCGAACGCAGCCAGGAGGCAAGGGCGACCCCGAAGCCGCCGGCCACCAGCAGGAGCCACGGCAAGGCGGTGACCAGCGGCTCGGTGGTACCGGTGAGCACGTCGAAGTTCGACACCACCAGTACGGCCGCGGAGATCAGCCCGAGAGCTCCCAGCGCGGGGGCGACAGCGGTCCTCCAGCGCTCCTCACGCTGATTCCGGAAGTAGCCGATGACGGCCACCGAGGCCACGGCCTGCAGCAGGATGATGCCGAGGGTGCCCAGTCCCAGCATGCTGGTCGACATGTTCACGTACGGGTCGAGACCCGCGAGTGCGAACACGGTGACCACGACCGCGCTGAAGATGGACTGGATCACGCTTGCCCGGTGCACGGAGCCGTGCCCGGCGTGCGTGGCATGGAGTCCGCGGGGCAACAGCCCGTCGCGGCTCAGGGCGTACATGTACCTGTTGGCGGCGTTGTGCAGCGCCAGCCAGGCGGCGAACAGACTGGTGCACAGCAGGATCTGCATGGTGACGGTGGCCGGGTGCCCCAGGTAGCTGTCGCTGAGCAGGAAGAACAGATCGCCGAGGTGGTTCTCGGCCTGGGCGCGCACCCGCTCCGGCCCCAGAGCGCCGACAGCGGCCCAGCTGGTCAGGGCGTAGAACGAGGCGACCGTGAGCACGGCGATGACGGTGGCGCGGGGCACGCTGCGGTGCGGCGCCTTGGCCTCCTCTCCGTACAGGGCGGCTGATTCGAAGCCGAGAAAGGAGGCGAAGCCGAACATCACGGAGACGCCGAGCCCGGGTGCGAGCATCTCGTGGGGGGCGAAGGAGGCGGAGGGCAGTGCCGCGCCCCCGTGGCGGGCCAGGATGGCTATGTCCAGGGCGATCAGGATGGCGATCTCGCACACCATGCAGATGGAAAGCAGCCGGGCGCTGAGGTCGGCCTCCCGGTAGCCGAGCATGCCGACCAGGAGCAGGCCGAGCCCCGCCCACACCTGCCAGGGCAGGTCCAGGCCGTGGGCCGCGGCAACGTTCTGGGTGAAGTAGGCGAAGGCGCCGAGAACCCCGACCGTGGCAGCGTTGTAGGCGAGCACCGCGAGCAGCCCCGACCCGGCCGCCGCGCGGCGGCCGAGCCCGTGCGCGATATGCGTGTAGAAGCCGCCCATGTGGCTGATCCGCCGTGCGATGGCGGCATACCCCGCGGAGAAGCACAGCAGGGTCAGACCTGCGAAGAGGAACATGGCCGGCACGCCGGGACCGGTGCCGATGGCGAAGGCGAGCGGGACGGTGAACACCATCGCCGCCAGCGGGGCGGCTGCGGCGATGATGATGAACACGATTTTCGGGGTGGTCAGCGTGCGCTGGAAGCGCGCGCTCCCCTCCGTCGGGGGTGTGCTGGTCATGAGGGTCTCCAGACAAGGGCATCGGCCCGGACGGGCGGCGGATCACGTTCGTACGAGAGCGGTTGGACTGGGGGAACCAAGGCGTCGGACCGGCCGGAGAGACTCGACGCCCTCCAGCCGCCCGCGATCCGGACCGGCGTCCACGCGGCGCCCTCCCCATGGCCGGTCGCGCTGCCTCCCCCGCGCGGCCTGCGGCGTTCCTACGTGGACATCAGCGCCGAATCGCCACGGCGAACGAGAGATCCGCCTCCGAGCGAACCCACACAGGCACCGATTCGCCCCGGTGCGCCGCGAGCAGCGCGCCATCGGACCGGCTGAGACCGATCTGCCAGAAGAGGAACTCCCCCAGCGTGCCGACGCAGCTCAACGCCTTGAACGCGGCCTCCTTGGCCGCGAACAGGTCACGCGCGGTGTGAGCACCGGCCGGGGCGAGCAGCAAGCGCCGCTCCTGTGCCCGCAGGACGAACGCGGCCACGCGGGAGGGGATGACCGCGGGCTCGATGTCGACGCCGACCGCCTCGGCACCGGGCACCACCACGGCGACCGCGAGCCGGCCGGTGTGGGAGATCGAACCCGCGAACCCCTGGGGGAAGAGCGGTCTGCCGTCCCGGGCCCGGGGCACCGTCCGCTCGGCCGACCCGGCCGCGGCCAGTGCCGCGGCGGCCGCGCGACGACCGGCCGCGAACTGTTCGGCCGGTCCGTGAGGCGAGGGCACCGGAAACGTCGCCGTTGACGTCCCCGGTGCCACGCCCCGGGGCACGGCGCTCCCGGCCGTCACGGCGAGGTCCTCAATTGCGCAGCGCCACGACATGGCCCGCCAGCGAATCGATGGACCGCAGCACCTCCGGCCGGACGTCGTCGTCCCACTCGAAACCGAACGCGTCCTCCATCGCGACCAGCAGAGCAACCAGCGCGGTGGAAGGGACCCCGGCCTCGCGGAGCGACACGGTGTCGTGCACCTTGCCGGCGAAGGAGGGGCCGCCGAACACGTCGACCAGCAGCTCACGGATACGCTGCCGCACCTCCACCGCCGTGTCAGACATTCGCTTCCGTTTCGTCGATGAACTTCCGTACGAGCTCCTGGAAGCCGCCGGGGTCGTCGAGGAAGGGCACATGGCCGGCCTTCGGCATGATCTCGCAGCGGCCGTTGGGGAACAGAGCCGCCAGCTCGTGGCCCGCTGTCGGGCTGAGCAGGATGTCGTCGTCGCCCAGGGCGATCAGCGTCGGCGCCTGGACGCGGGTCAGCAGCTCGGGACTGGAGTCGCCCTTCTGCGCCAGCGTCAGGCCGTTGTTGAGCTCCTCGGGAGTCGACATGGCCAGGAAGCTCTCCCTGAGGCCGAGGTAGCCCGCCGCCCCGTACTCCTCGTTCATCTCCGTACTGATGAACTCGGGATACATGTGACTGAACAGCGTGGGGATGTCGTGGTCGTTCAGCGTCCGCAGCCACGCCCGCTGGAGGCCGCGGTGACGCCGCATGCCCTGCGGGCCGAGGACCGGACCGGCCAGCACCAGGCCGCGTACCCGGTCCGGGTAGGCGAGGGCCACGTCGCGGGCGAGCTGGGTGGAGGCCGACGAGGCGAGCAGGTACGTCGACTCGATCTCCAGCCCGTCGAGCAGCCCGATCAGGTCCGCCGCGTGCTCCTCCCAGGTCGGCTCCTGCGCCAGCCGCGTGGAGTGGCCGTGGTTGCAGAGGTCGTAGCTCACGACGCGGTAGTGCTTGGCGAGTTCGTCGGTGTAGTCCCGCCAGAACGGGGCGGAGAAGAAGAAGTTGTTGAGCGTCGTGATGGCGATGCCCTCACCGGCGGACTCCCAGTAGAGCTCGACGCCCTCCCGGGTGCGTACCGACGGCGCGCCCTCGCGATAGCTCAGGTCGTGGTGGTAGTCATCGTGCACTTCATCCGGCATAGCTCTGTGCCCTTTCTCGACTGCTGACGACTTCGGCCCCCGGAAGGACCCGTGCGTAGGCGGCGACGACATCGGCCGCCGGGACCTGGTCGGCGATCGCCCCGCAGGAGTGACCGCAGTACAGCGCCATCTCTTCGATGCGGCCGCTGGTCGCCTCGGTGGGCACCGCCGCGCTGAAACGCGGCACCAGGTACGGCTTGCCCTCGACCTCCGTCCTGCCGATGAACTTCGCGGGCTGATGCGGGTCGGCGGTGACTGCCGTGGCGAGCACGCGGTGCCGCCGGCCCGGCCATCCGATCTCGTACACGTCGGTGATCACGGTGTCGGACTCCTCGGCACCGATCACCGCCGACTTGAAACGGGGGTGCGCACGCGACTCGTGGGCGACGACGAAGGCGGTACCCAGCAGCACCCCGTCAGCGCCGGCGGCCAGTGCCCGCCGTGCCTCCTCGGGCGAGCCGATTCCGCCCGATGCGACCACACAGGCGTCGGGCACCAGGGCCCGCAGCGCGCCCACCAAGTCGTCACGGCGCGACGTACCCAGCAGGTGGCCCCCCGCTTCGACGCCCTGGGCCACCACCACCGCGCCGCGCGCGGCCGCGTGCACCCCGTCCTCGACCGTCCCGACCTGGACCACCGTCCGGCGTCCCGCCGCGGCGACCTGGTCGAACACCGCCTCCTCCGGCATTCCGAAGAAGGACAGATGCACGCGCTCCGGCGTCTCGTGGAGCACCTGCGCCACCTGCCGGCGGAGTTCGACCGGCCCGACGACCTCCGGAATCAGGTTCACCCCGACAGATCGGTCGGTGCCCTCGGTCAACCGCTCGAGCATGGCCGACAGCGCACCGCCGACCAGCTTGTAGCCGCCCGCGCAGCCGGCCGCTCCGGCGTTGGACACCGCGCAGGCCAGTTCCGTGCCGGCGACACCGCCCATGCCCGATTGCAGCAGACTCGTCTCGAGGCCGAGCACCCCGGCCGCGGAGGCACGCATCAACTCAGGCTCTCGACCGCGGACACCGCGGCGTCCACGCCGCCGAACCGGTCCGTCAGGGTGTGCACCCAGCGCTCCAGGCCGAAGGCCAGGCAGCTGGTGTGCGCGGTCTCGGCACCCGCCCTGATGTCACATCGGTCACCGAAGAAGTTGCGGTGGTAGTTGACCGAGCCGATCGCCAGGCCGCCCACGACGAACTCCTCCTTGACCGGGAAGAGGCGCTGCATCTTGGCCTTGCCGCTGTTCTTGTCGAAGAACGGGTCGGTGGCCGCCTCGATGCTGAGGTCGAGCCCGAGCTCGGTGCACAGGGCCACCACGGCTTCCTTCGCCCGGATCAGATGGCTCTTGGCCGCCTGCTCCGGCCCGATGCACACGATCTCGCGCATGGAGAAGCCCAGGAGGCGCTGCAGTCCCTCGTAGTGGTCCTCGTTGCGGAAGCACGTGCCGACCGTGGTGCGCAGTACGCCCTCATCGGGCAGTACGGAGCCGGCCAGGTCGACGTAGACGGAGTAGCAGGCAGCGGAGGGCAGGGCGAAGGCGGTCGGCTCCATCACCTGGGCCGGTATCCGCTCGGTGGGCCGCGACGTCGTGGCGAGCTCGGCGGCCAGGAGCGCGGGATCGAGCCGGGTCGCCGCGAGGCCCAGGTGCGGGAAGTTGTCGTAGTAGTCGAAGGTGTCGAGGTCTTTGCACCGCATCAGGAACGGGAACCGGAACTCGGGAGCCTGCCAGTCTCCGGCCAGGCGCAGAAACGTCGCGTCGATGGCCCGGAGCAACCTGAGCTGGCTGCCGTCGAGGACCCCGAGGCCGTTGTCGGTCGTTGTCGTCAGCATGCCGCTTCCTTCACGAAGAATCGGTTTTCGAGTGCCTTGAGGGTGCGGAAGTCGTCGAGGTCCAGGTCTTCCGGATCGATCGGTTCGCCGCTCAGCTCCTCGAGCAGGAAGATGAACTCGACGAACGCCAGCGAGTCGATGGCACGGCTGTCGATCAGGTCCAGCTCATCGGTGAGCGGCCCGACCTTGGGGTTGCGGCCCTGGATGAACTCGCGCACCGCCTGCATCGGTTCGGACATCACTTGATCACCTCCCGTCCCACGCCGGCCTTGGTGAGGAACTTCCTGGTGCGCTTGAGCACCTGGTCGTGCGCCTCCGCCCGGGCGGGGTGTGCCAATGCCTTGCGCCGCAGGGCCAGCGCATCCGGGATACCCGCGTCGCGGTAGGCGGCCGGGTTGTAGAGGGTGCCGATGCTGTACTGCAGGTAGTTCTCGAGGTACGCGGCAACCACGGGTACCTCCTCCGGGTCCCGCTCGGTCACCTGGCCCAGGAGGTGGGTGAAGATCATCCGCCCGAACGCGACGTGCCGGCTCTCGTCCTGGTGGTGCACCCGGTTGATCTCGCGGGCGATGGGCGGCAGCGACTGATCCGTGGCCATGTTCGCGTTGAAGTAGTCGACGATCTCCTCGAAGATCAGGATGCGCGCGAACACGATCAGTTCGCGGGCCACCGGGGAGAGGTGCTCCACCGAGTCGGCCTTCAGCGTTGGCTGGGCCGGGTAGAGCTTGCCGCCGTAGCGCAGGCAGAACTGCGCGAAGAACCACATGTGCTCGTTCTCTTCACCGATGAAGTGGTGCAGGAATTCCGAGACGTCCGCGTACGTTCGCTCGTGGATACGCATCACGACTTCGCTCATCAGTTCACGTATGCCGTGAATGTTGAGACTGAAGAAATTGATCGCCTCGTACCGGGTGAGGGCGATCTGCTGTTCGCGGGTGAGTTCATCCCACATGGGGGTGCCGGCGAGTGTGGTCAAACTCTCCGACATCCAGGGCAGGTCCGGCGCGATGGAGTCGGGCCAGTCAAACATCGAGTACGGGTTGTAGTAGCCGGACTCAGCGAGATTCTCCAACCGATCCAGGTCCAGGACGACCGGTTTTATCTCACGTACCGCCATTTACACTCGTCCTTCCAAAATGAGTGGCGCGGGAAAGTGGGGTCAGCGCAGCGAGCGGATGTCCGCGCGCACGTGCACCGGCGTGCGTGACCCGCAGCCGTGGGTGGCGAAGGCCGCGTTTCCGGACGCGGTGGAGGGGATCACCTTGTTGTAGACCGAACCGAGGCAGAGCTCCTGGAAGGCCTCCGTGTTCGCCGACAGGCGGGCGGCCAGTTGCGCCTTGGCGATGTCCACGGTCTTGAGCACGCCGTCGTCGTCCTCGACCTCCACGCTGGCGTGGGGCAGGTCGAGCGCGCCGCCCAGGACACCGCAGAACCAGCCGCGTTTCGCCTCGGCCCGGTGGCCGGCCTCCCGAAAACGCTCGGCCAGCAGCAGGCTCGCCGCGATGCAACTCGTCGAACCCAGCGCGTGGACCAGCTGGTAGTCGGCCTGCATGGCGACCGGAACCATCTGCCAGCGGTAACCGGCGGCGAGGTAGTCGCGGGTCAGACGCCGCAGTTCGGAGGAGACCAGTGGGGTACGCGCCCCCGTCGTGGTGACGGTAGCCGTGTACTCGGCCGTCTTCTCGCTCGCTCGCGTCGGCGCCACCACATCGGTGGCAGCCCCGCCGAACCGGACGGCGTCCGGTGCTTCGAAGTGCCAGGGGGCGGTTCCGCCGCATTCGACGCAGTCCAACCGGACCTTGAAGTCCCATGTCTTCGGGCGCAGCAGGTCCTCGACCGGACGCCCCGCGAAGCGGAACAGCATCCTGAAGGCGAGCTCCGGTTGTGTGTTCGACCTGCCGGAGTACATTCCGAGGTTGTACAGGTCATTGACATCGAAGTGGCGCACACCCGATTGCACATCGAACGGCAGACCCGCAGCGATCAGTGTTTCGATGTCGTCCGGACCGCACCTCAGCATTTCCTGCGCCGCTGACTCCGGCCGGGTCTTGCTGGAGTACGCGGCAGGAACGAATTCGATCGAATTCGCTACTTCCTCCCAGGCGCGCGCATCTGTTTTCACTGCTTGAGGTGACACAGACCGTCCTTCCAGGCACAGACCGAGCCGATTGCCCGGCGCCGACGGTCCCGAAGCTAGCAGCCATGGAATGCCATGCGGAACGGTGTTTCCACATGCATGCTCGTGCATTTCCCATATATGAGCTGGAGAAATAAATACCCGTCAGCTGCCGAGCGGGGTGGCAGATGTGCGTGTCCCGGATGCCTCGGTGGAGGACGGGCAGGCGGTCCTCGGTCTTGTTCCGGAGAAGGGCGGGGGCGCCGGCACTCCGATGGGCAGTCGGCACCTCCGGTGCCTCGGGCGGAGACCGTGCCGTCACGCCGGCGAAGGCCTGTGTCCGGGCCCGCGGATCCGGCCGGCACAGGGGCCGTTGAAGGCAATCGCCCCCAGGGCCGTACCCGGCTGGCTCCTTTGGACCGTCGGGGCGGACGAAGGGGGCCCGCGACAGGGCGGCGTGGCACGTCTTGCGCGAGAGGCCACTGTCTTCGCGCGGGGTGGCCGGGCCGCATCAGCGGCACCTGCCCGGGGTGCGCACCGGTTGACGTGGCCGGGCCGCACACCCGCTGCCACGGTTCACCCGCGCATGGAGCGGCGTCGGTCGCGACGAACGGTACCGGTGCGCGGCGCGGCCACCGCCCATCCCCGGCCACATCCCCGACCTCGGCCGGGGCACGGCCCGCCGGAGGGGGCGGGCCGGTCGGTCCTCATCGGGCCTGAGGCCATGGGGCGGGGCGACGCGTCCGGCCTGGGGCCGAGGTGGTGTCAGTCCATTCCGCGCACGAGCTGGGGCTCGTCGTCGCTCTCGTCCTCCTCGCCGGGCAGGAGCAGTGGTGGCACGGCCAGGACTTCGTGGTGCGGCATGTACGCTTCTTGCTCGTCGATCACATTCATGGGGCCCCTTCTGCGTCCTCATCGGCGACGGCGTCGGACGTGGCGTGATCCCCTCCCGCCGCATCTCTTCCGCCGGAGGGGACGCGGTGAGCGGACTGGGGGTCCTCCGTCTGGATCAGGCCGGGCTCGCGATGCCTGATCCAGAGGGAAGACCCCACCTCCGAGGCCGCTGCGCACGAGCACCCTGCTGATACTCGTCAGGGATGCGAATGTAGGTTCGCCTCTCGCGGGGCGGCAAGGAGCCTGCGGATCCCTCCACCACCCCGCGAGCCCTGCCCGAGTGCCCTCCGGTTCTCCTTCGAGCAGACACGGACGCGGTGTTCAGCGCTTCTTCAGCCGCTCTGGATCAGCCGGTTGAGACGACACGGTGCTCAACTCACCGCCGCCGGCGCCGTGCGCCCGTCGAACAGCGCGTCCTGCGTGACATCGGAGGAAGCCTTGAGGATCGACCGCTGCAACCGTCGCACCGGAGCACTGGGCTCGAGCCCGAGGTTGCGCACCAACGTGCCGCGCAGCCGCTGATAGACATGCAATGCCTCGCCGCCCCGGCCCGAGCGGTACAGCGCGAGCATGAACTGACTGTGCAGGCTCTCGTGCATGCTGTGGCGCTCGACCAGCACGGTGAGTTCCGGCAGCAGTTCTCGGTGGCGGCCCAGGCCGAGGTCGGCTTCGATCCGCTGGTCGAGAGCACACAGACGCGCCTCCTCCAGCCTGCGTGTCTCCATGTCGAGGTGGATTCCCGCGTTGACGTCGGCCAGCGCGGGCCCCTGCCACAGAGCGAGGGCGTCACGCAGGGCGCGTGCCGCGCCGGTGAAGTCCTCCTTGTCCATGGCACGGTAGCCCTCGTTGCTCAGTCGCTCGAACTCGCCGAAGTCGCGGTGGCCGCCGCCGGTCTCGAGCCGGTAGCCACCCGGCGAGGTGACCAGTACGTCCTTGCCGGTGCGGTCGCCGGGCCGTAGGCCCGCGGGGCCGGCGAGGGCTTCGCCGATCAGCTCGCGCAACTGCAGGATGTAGGTCTGCAGCGTGGCCCGCGAGCTGCGTGGTGGCTCCGCGCCCCACAGCTCCTCGGTCAGAGTGCGCAGAGGAACCGCCCGGTCCGCGTTGAGGGCCAGAAGGGCCAGGACCTGGCGGGGCTTGGGGGCCGTGGGAACCACCGGCACACCGTTCAGTCGTACGGAGAAACCGCCGAGCACTTGAATGTCCATGTCCGTCTCCCGGTCCACAGAGCCTGCACGGTCTGCTGCCACACGTGCCGCCGGGCGTGGGATCCGACGTAAGGCCCCCTAATAAAAACAGCATAGTCGGTTTCTTAGTGGTTCTACAAGGGAGTCTGCACTCGCTCACCAGAAGCCGCCCATCCCGCTTCCCAGCGGGTTCCTAGCAATACCCAGCTCAAGATGGGTGCGAGAGCACCGAAAGGCCTCGCGGAAAAAACCGCCTGACTGGTACTTATCGGGGGTCTACCCGTCAGAGGGTGATTGCGGCGCCCGGCTTCACGGTCCCGCGAACTGCAACGGCACATGTGTCCCGGCGGGTGCGACCTGCGGCAGCACCAGGCGCCAGAACGACGTGAGGGTGGGATGCGACAGCCACCGGGAGTCCCGTCGGCCGAGTTCCTCAAGGCCCGCGGTCACCGCCACCACGACCGCCGCCACGTGGCCGGGCACGACCTCCGAACGCAGCCCACCGCTGCCGTGGGCCTGCTCGAGGGCGGAGGCGACCCAGCCCTGCCACAGATCGCAGACCCTTCCGGTGCTTCCCAGGCCCTCGGTGTGCCCGCCCAGTTCGAAGCCGGCCCGCAGGACGAAATCGCCCTCCAGTTGTTCGACCACGCGGTAGCTGGCGTCGACCACCAGCTGAATGGGCCCTTCCGGCTGTTCGAACATCTCGCAGCGCTCGATGATCGCGCGCAGGCGCTCGGCAGCCGCTTCCTCCACCGCGAGGGCGAGTGCCGACTTGGTCGGGAAGTGGAAGTGCAATGCCCCGCTACTGACTCCCGCGAGCTGGCTGATGACCGTGAGGGAGGCCGTGCGGTACCCCTCCCGGCTGAAGACCTCAGCGGCAGCGGTGATCAGGGCATTGCGGGTGCGTACAGCGCGTTCCTGTTTGACCATCGAGGTGCTCCATCGCTCCAGGCGGCCGCCGCTCGCGAAATGACGCGGGCGACGGAGACGACACCCCCGTCATCGGCACGCCCGAAGGAGAACCGACGCCCTTATGGAGTACCCTAACAAACCGCACAGGCGGTTTGTAACGTCCCCTGGTCATGCAATGTTCATTTGGCGCAAAGTGCCACGCCCCGGGAGGGCACATCCCGCCCCGGTCACCGCACTGGTCATGCCCTCAGCGGGGATCGCCGAACCACTGCCGAAGCACCTCCTCCAGCTCCCCGTCACCGGACGCCCACAGCACATAACCGTCGGGACGGATGACAGCGGAGTCCATTATTCCACCGGGGAGCCGGGCGGCGGCCCGTGCGGTGCGCAGAACGTGCGCCCAGCCCCGGGCCGCTCCCGGACCCCGCGCGGTGTCGCTGCCCAGCAGCAGCACGGCACGGCCCCGGGCCAGCAGCCCGACGAGATCCGTCTCCTCCTGCCCGGCCAGCGCGAGGTTTGGCAAGAACTGGCCCTGCCAGCCGGATCCCGTCGGCGCAGCGGCGGCGTAAGAGGTGTCCTGAGCGCTGAGCATGCCTCCGAGATGCGTACTGACATCCGGCAGCGGGAGCAGCTCGGCCATCAGCAACCGCAGGGGGTCGAGCTGCGGATCGGGACGCATGAGCGCCAGTTGGGCCCGCGTGTTGTCGATGACCCGCTGCCCGGCGGGCCGACGCTCCTGGCAGTAGGTGTCGAGCAAGTCCTTGCCCGCTGTGCCACGCAGGACGTATGCCAGTTTCCATGCCAGGTTCAGAGCGTCGAGCAGGCCGGTGTTCAGCCCCTGGCCCCCGACGGGAAAGTGCACGTGCGCGCTGTCGCCGGCGAGGAAGATCCTGTCCTGGCGGTAGTTGCCGACCAGGCGGGAGAAGTCGTTGAACCGGGACAGGTGGGCCGGTTCGGCCAGCGGTACGGGGTGGCCGACGATCCGTGCGCCCTCCGCCGCCAGTTCCTCCAGGGTGAGCGGGCGGCCACGGTCGGGATGCGGGCCCCGGCAGTCCAGTGTCATCAGCCGGCCGTACCCCTGCGCGTCGAATTTGGCGGCCGTCCAGCCGCGTTCGGTGCGGTGCCAGCCCGGCGTCAGAGCCGCCGGGTCCATCAGCCGCACCTGCCCCATCAGGGCGGAGACCGTCGCGGGCCGGGTGTCCGCGGTGAATCCGCTGAGTTCTCGCACAGCGCTGCGGGCGCCGTCGGCCCCGATGAGGTACTCGGCGCGCACCTGGTGTGCGCCTCGCCCGGTCTGCACCAGCACCTCGACACCGTCGGGGCCCTGGGTGACACGCACCGCCTCACTGTCGCGCAGAACCACGGCACCGCGACGCCGTGCGGCGGCCTCGAACCGCCTCTCCAGGTCGGCTTGCGGGCATTTGACCAGGACAGGGGGTTCGGTCGCGGGAGCGGTGATGCTCAGCCCTGGCAGGCCTGCGAAGTGAAACGGCTCCCGGCTGAGGCCCGTGCGTTCCGCGCCACCTGCTTCCCCTCGCATGAATCCCCGGCGGGCAAGGCTCTGCACGGTACGGGCGTGCAGGGTGCCCGCCCTGGGCTCGTCGGTCGTACAGGGCTTGGCCTCGACAACACAGACGTCGAGGCCGTATGCCGCCAGGTCGGCGGCGAGCAGCATGCCGACGGGGCCCCCTCCGACGATCACAACCTCGGCGTGCCGTTCCAGCACCGCCACCCCCTTTGTTCTCGACACGCCCGGGCCCTTGCCCGGGGTGTTCATCTGAATCGATGAGCGTGATCCGTGGCCCACTCCCGGTAGGCACGCGGTGGGCGCCCGAGAAGCTTGTCGATGGCGGGGTCCACCTGTTGCTTGGCGCCGTCGCCCTGGCGCCGGGCGCTGTCCACCAGTGCTTTGGCGATGGGTCCGGGATAGTGCAGCGCCCACATCAGGTAGGCGCGCTCCAGGGAGATCTCGACACAGCGCAGAGGACGTGCGAGGACCTGCGCAAGGTGCTCGCACTGCTCGGCGGGCGAGATCGGCTCCGGGCCGGTGAGGGGGTATTCCCGCTGTTCGTGGCCGGGAGTGGTCAGGGCGAGTGCGGCGACTTCGGCGACGTCACGGGGGTCGACCGACGCGTTGCGGGAGGCGGGTTGCGGCGTCAGGACGGTGTCGCCGGCCCGGATCGCATCCGCCCAGGAGAGCGTGTTCGACATGAAGGAGCGGGGGCGCAGGATCGTCCAGGACAGGCCGGAGGCGCGCAGACGCTCCTCGTTCTCGCGCTGCCAGGTGGTGATCAGATCGTCGGCCCCGCCATCGGTGACGGCGAGGGCGGAAAGCTTCACCACGTGCTCCACGCCTGCCGTGCGTGCCGCGGCGAACAGATTCGCGTCATGCTCGGGCCGCGACGGATCGGCGGTGACCACGAAAAGTGCCCGGGCACCGTCCAGGCCACGCTGCAGCGAGCGGCGATCGCCGAAGTCGGCGCCGACGACATCGGCGCCGGGCGCGCGGGCACGCAGCCGGTGGGGGGAGCGGCCCAGCAGCCTGACGGAGTGATGAGCGCTCAGGAGGCGGGCCACATGGCCCCCCACCGTGCCGGTCGCGCCCGTCACAACGATCACTCGTCGCGCTCCGGCTCCAGGATCACGGGGATCTCCCGGAATCCGTTGGTGATGAAGGACGGTGTGGGTTCGAGGTCCTCCGGTGACCGCGCCAGACGCATGCGGGGGAAGCGCGCGAACAGGGCGGGCAGGGCCACCGCGGCCTCCAGCCTGGCAAGGGAGGCTCCCGGGCAGTGGTGGACCCCGAACCCGAAGGCGAGATGGTCCTGCCTGGCCGTGCGGGCGGCATCGAAGACGCTGGCACCCGAACCGTGCTGTTCCGGGTCGAGGCCCGTCGCGGCGAAGGAGATGAGTATCGGATCGCCCTGGCGGATGACGGTGCCCTCACCCAGGTCGATGTCCCGGACGGCGAACCTCATCGGCACATAGGCGGCGGGACCGCGTGCTCTGAGGGTTTCCTCGATCACCGCGTCCCAGCCGGTGGTTCCGTCGGTGACCTGTCGCAGCTGTCCCGGATGGGAGAGGAGTTCCACGATGGCGTTGCCGAGCAGGTTCACGGTCGTCTCATGCCCCGCGCCGATCATCAGCAGGAGGGTGTCGACCAGTTCCTGCTCCGTCAGCCGCGCGCCGTCGGTGTCGCGTGTCCATACGAGGGCGGACGCGAGGTCGTCGGTCGGCGCCAGGCGTTTCGCCGCGATGAGTGCGGCGAGCACCTCGTGCAGGCTCGTCTGGGCCGCGCGGACCTCCTCGGCCGTGGCGGAGGTGCGAAACGATTCGCTCAGCCCGTGTCTGAGCAGAGGGCGTTCGGATTCCGAGACACCGAACAGTTCGCAGATCACCTGGATCGGGAGTTCCAGCGCGAAGTGCGCGATGAGGTCTATGGTCTCCCCGCCACGGCGCCGGGCGAGTGACTCGAGGAGTCCGGCGGCGTACTCCTCGACCCGCGGCCGGAGGGCTTCGCTGCGCCGGTGGGTGAAGGCCCCCGCAATGAGGCGGCGCAGACGCGCGTGTTCCCCACCGTAGGCGGAGAGCATGTTCTTGGCGGTGACCCAGTGATGCAGCGGCCAGTCGTCGCCGATGCGGCCTTCTCGCAGCGGGGGCCAGTGCTGTAGGGCGTCCTTGGACACGGCGGGGTCGCTCAGCAGGCGTTTCGCGGTGTCGTGCCGGGTGACGGCCCAGGCCTGCACTCCCCCGGGAAGCAGGACGCGCGCGGCCGGTCCGTCCCGTCGCAGAAGGGCCGCCTCTCCGGCGAGGTCGCTGCCGGACAGGTCTATCGCATAGGGGCAGACAGAAGTAGCCATGTGGTGCGCTCCGTCCTTGGAAGTGACGTGCTGCTGTGTACGTGGCCGTGCGTTCTGGCGTGGGGGACGTGCATATGGCTGTGGGCCGCGCCCGAAGGCGCGGCCCACAGTCAGCCTCGGCCTACGAGCGAGGGCCGTTCGTCCTGCGGATCCACCGGCTCGACCGGGCGCTCATCGATCAGCGCCTGCACCTTGGCGCCGCGGCCTGCGGTGACATCGAGATGGACCAGCGCGCTGGGAACGGCGACGCCCGACATCAGGACGCGGTACAACACGGCGATGCGCTCGCACAGGTCCTGCCGGTCGGTCATGGCCTGGGACATGAGCTGGACACCGGCGAACGCCCCGACGAACACGCCGGCCAGCTCTTTGGTGTCCACGTGCGGCTGAAGCTCTCCTGCCAGCCGCGCCTGTTCCAGGAGCATCTCGCTCTCGCGCGTCCAAGCCTCGAACGGGATCTTGCGGTCCAGGCTGTCGTTGCCCGACCTTTCAAGGGCCAGGCGGACACTGCCTCGCAGGAGGGGGTCGATACCCATCTGGTAGGCGAGCAGCATGCCGCGGTCGACCGCCTCCTGCAGTTTCAGGCGCTGGGACGGGACGGGCGGGACGACTTGGGCGTTCTCCTGGAGCACTCCCTGCGCGAGCTGTTCCTTGGAGGCGAAGTGGAAGTAGAGGGCTCCTTTGGTCACTCCTGACCGCGTGAGGATCTCGGACACGGTGGCCGCTTCGTACCCGACCTCGTCGAATACCTGGGCGGCAGCCGCGAGAATCACTTGCCGTGTCCGTACCGCGCGCTCCTGCTGGGCCACGCCTCACCTCCAGGAACTGGCTCGGTGGAGCCTCTTGCTCCATCACAAAAAAACCGGCAGGTCCGTATGGTATCACCGGGCATCTCGAGGGCCCAGGTGCGCGGCATGGCTAGCCTGCCGAAATCCGCAGGGTCGACAAGCAAATGCACCAAACGACCGTTATCCAGCGGGTTTGTTCCTCGCACAGTTATCCAATACTGCTTGAACAAAACCGGTGGGTCCGTATCTTAGTTTCTCTAACGCGCCATCTGCCTTGCCGCCCTACCCTTCGAACGGCCGCCATGGAGATGCCATGACAGTGCTCACCCACCAGACAGCGGCCGCCGCAGGGGTCCCCGGCCGCCCCACCGTTTCTCCGGCTCAGCTCACCACCACGGTGCCCCGCGAGTACGTGCACCGCGTCTCCCTGGCAGAGGTCTTCCTCACCGGATGCCGCCAGTTGGACGGTTCACGGTTCGCCCTCACCGGCCAGTGGCCCCGCGCCCATACCTTCTTCACCAGCGCGGACGGGCTCAGCCATGACTTCATGCAAGCAGCGGAAACGATCCGCCAGGTCGGGCTGTTCCTGGCGCATGCGCAGTTCGGCGTTCCGCTCGACCACCAGTTCATGCTCCACGACATGGAGTTCTCCACCGACGCCGACCAGCTCCTGCTCGCCCGGCAGCCGAGCAACCTGGACCTGGAAGCGGACTGCACGGACATGGTGTGGAAGGGCGGCCGTCTCGCCCGGTTCGCCATGCACGTCCAGATCAGACGAGAGGGGCGGCTCGCCGCGGCCGGAAGCGGGCGCTTCACATGCGTCGCGCCGACCACGTACCGCCGGCTGCGCGGGCAGACGCGCCTGGGCGCGCAGCCACCCGCCGCCCGTCCGGTTCCCGCCACACCGCGGCTGGTGGGCCGCACGCTCTCCCGCGACGTGGTCCTCACCGAGGCCGACCGGCCGGGACGCTGGCTGCTGAGCGCCGACACCCGCCACCCGGTCCTCTTCGACCACATCGGAGACCACGTCCCGGGGATGGTGCTCATCGAGGCCGCCCGGCAGGCCGCGTGCGCCCTTCTGGCCCCCTGGACGTTCGCTCCCGCCGGAGCCACGACTGTCTTCCACCGGTACGTGGAGTACGACGCCCCTTGCCGGATAGAGGCCGCGCCCGTGCGCTGCGCCATCGAGGGGGCGGCCCGCGTCGCCGTCACCGGGTGGCAGGACGGGAACCGGGTTTTCACCACCGAACTCACCGGCCGGCTCTCCTGACCTGTCCCGACCGCACAGCGACTCAAGCCGTCTGCCGTCTGCCCGTCCCTGAGCCCTGGTCCTGCTCCTGGTCCTGCTCCTGGTCCTGCGACCAGCGTTCGGCTCCCGGCAGCGACTGAACGAAAGCGACCGGGCAGGTCTCCGTAGCTTCCTTGGTCTCCGCTAAAACCACAGTTCAGGAGCGTTTCCATAGTCAATCAGCGACTGAAGCGACCGAACCTCCCCATATATGAGTCCGTTAATGAGTGTGCGTGTGCGTCATATATAGAAGCCTTCAGTCGCTTCAGTCGCTGTTGGGTCGCTCAGACCAGCGTTGACCTGCGGAGACCTGAACAGCTACCGAGCAGCTACCGAACGCCCTCAGTCGCTGCCCCGCTCAGTCGGTCGCTGCCCGCCCGCGGGCTGTCCCTGACCGCCGTTCCCCCGCCGCGCGGGCAGGTGGGACGGCCGCGCCCCAGCGACCTCATTCGCTAGTCTGTGTCCGTCATTGAGTCGCTTCGGTCGCTGATAGGGGATGAGGATGCCTCCTGAGCCGCGGTTTCCCCGCCGCGACTCACGGCGGCCCGGAGGTGCGGCCCCCGTGTCCAAGGCGCCACTCGCCTCCGCTCTCTGGTGCGTGCGCCGCGGCTGGCCGGTGCTTCCGCTCTCACCCGGCCGCAAGACTCCAGCGGGTAACTGCCCTGCCTGCCGTGCGGGCGCCCACTCCCCCGGGCAGTGCCCCTGCCTGCCGCTCGGCCGCTGGTGTCATGGCTTTCACGCGGCCACGCTGGACCACGACCGGGTCGGACAATGGTGGGCGCTACAACCCGACTTCGGCATCGGAGTCTCCTGCGGCCCAGCCGGTCTGATCGTCATCGACATCGACGCCCACGCCGCACTGCCCCCCGCCCGCGACCGCGTCCTGCCCGGCATCCCCATCAGCACCGGGGTGGACCTCACCGGCCTGGCCAACGGCTACCACACCCTCGCGGTCCTGGCAGCGCTGCGAGGAGTCACCAGCCCCGCCGAGGACACCTCCACCCTGCGCGTACGGACGCCCTCGGGGGGCATGCACGTCTGGTACCGCTCAGATCTCCGCTGGCAGTCCTCCGCCGGTTCGAGCGCTGGCCGAAGCCTCGCCTGGCAGGTCGACGTCCGCGCACACGGCAGCTACATCGTCGCACCCGGCACCCGCCTGCCCCACGGCACGTACACCCCGCTCGGAACGGTCAGAGAACCAGCACCGCTCGCCCCCTGGCTGGCCCAGGAACTCGAACGCACCGGGCATCTGCCCTCCGGCATTCCCGCGCCCAGGACGGTCCCTCCGCGCGCCCGCCAGGCCGTCGCCGCGGCAGGCGGCGGGAGTGACTCCCACCTGCTCGCCGCGATTCTGGCTCCGGTCCGGGCATGTGGCCGGACCGTCACGGGAGCCGGGTTCTCGGACGCACTCAACCGTGCCGCTTACACCCTCGGCGGGCTGCAAGCCGCAGGCCGCCTCACCCGGCGGGAGGCCGAACACCTCCTGAGAGACACCGCGAACCAAGTACGCCCCGGACAGGAGCAGCGCGTCGACGCCATCATCCGCAGCGGTCTTGCCGCAGGGACGCAACGGCCCCTCCACGACCGCGGGAGGCAACCATGACCTCCCCCGGGCCAGAAGCGCTCTTCGCGTTCGATCCGGAGGCCGTCGCCGCCCAGATCCGCGCCCAGGGCAGCGCGGCGGTCCCCGCCCCGGCACAGGCCCCCGCACCCTTGGACGGCGCGGCGACAGCGGACGGTCTCCTGCCCGACACCCTGTCCGATCGTGGCAACGCCAAGCTGTTCGTCAAGCTGTATGCCAACGACTACCGCCACGTGCCCGGTATCGGCTGGTACCGGTGGGACACGACCCGCTGGCAGATCGACGAGGACGACAGCGTGCAGTGGGCAGCGGGTGATCTCGCCGAAGCCATCGCCTCGCACGACCCCCGTGGCATCTTCACCACCAGCGCACTGCAGTCTCACCGCCGGCGCGCCCTGTCGACGTCCGGCATCAACGCCATGCTCAGCCAGGCCAAGTCGGCACCGGGCATGGTCCTCAACGCCGTCCGTCTCGATGCCAACCCCTACGCGCTGTGCACACCGGACGGAATCGTCGACCTGCGCACGGGAATGATCAAGAGCCCGGACCCGAACAAGGACTTCCACTCACGTTCCACCTCGGTCGGCCCCCGGGCACGGGCCACTCCGCGCTGGCACCGCTTCTTGACCGATACCTTCGGCGACGACGCCGAAGGCCGCGAGATGATCGCCTACCTCCAACTGCTTCTCGGGTATTCGGTCACCGGCGACGTCGGCGGGCAGATCCTGCCGTTCCTCTTCGGGTCGGGCAAGAACGGCAAGTCAGTCCTGCTCGACGTCCTGGTGAAACTTCTCGGCGACTACGCCGACGCCGCGCCGCCCGGCTTCCTCATGGCCCGCCCCTACGAGGGCCATCCCACCGACCTCGCCGAACTCCACGGGCGTCGTGTCATCGTCTGTTCCGAGGTCAAACCCGGCGACAAGTTCGACGAAGCCCGCGTGAAGCTCCTCACCGGCGGCGACCGCATCAAGGCCCGCCGTATGCGGCAGGACTTCTTCAGCTTCGAACCCACTCACAAGCTCTGGCTGCTCGGAAACCACCGTCCCGAAGTGGGCACCGGTGGTTTCGCCTTCTGGCGTCGCATGCGCATGATCCCCTTCGAGCGTGTCGTCCCGGACGACCGGAAGATCGACAACCTCGCCGACATTCTCGTCACCGAGGAGGGCCCGGGCATCCTCGGCTGGCTCATCGACGGCGCCCGCCGCTATCTCGCCGGGGACCGCGACCTCACCGGTCCCGAACGCGTCCGCATCGCCACCACTGCCTACGCGGAGACCGAGGACCACACGGGCCGCTTCTACGAAGAGGCATGCATGATCGGACCGGATCTCCGTGCCGAACAGACCTCTCTGTACGCGGCGTACAAGGCCTGGTGCCACAATGAGGGCGCACCGGTCATGTCATCACGAGCTTTCGCCGCGCGTACCCGCGAACTCGTAGGCCTGGGTTCGCCCAAGGAAATGATCCTTTCGAACCAGCGCAAGCACTACCCCGGTATCGGCCTGCTCACCGACCAGGAAGGGGACGTCACATCATGAGCTCCCTGATCACCGACGATGAGATCAGCCACGAGACCGCCCTTGTCTGGCTCGAGGAAATAGACCGGCTCGACTACATCCGCCAGAGCCTGGACCGCCTGCGCACCCGCAAAGGCAAGCCCGCCTACCACCGTGACGGACGCATGGTCGGTTACGCCGTGCTCGGCCCCACCGCCAAAGCCTCACGCGCGTCCGGAACCTTCCGCCGACGGGTCTTCTGGTTGCTGCCCCACGACCGCGACAGCCAGCCCGAAGGTCTCTACACCACAGGTGCGCCCGCCGAAGCGGTGGATCCCCGCACCCTCAAGCCCCGTGTCAAGGGGCACAGGACCGAGCGCTCGGAAGGCGGCCCGCCCTCCACGGAAGTCGAAGACAAGGGCATGGGGCTCCCGTCGTACCAAGGCGAGCACCGGTCGCCCTCTCCCCCGGTCCGCCCACGGCGTGCCCCGACAGCTTGACGGCACACATCACCGGAACTCGCACCCCGCGAGGGGCGAGGGGGCACTTCACTCCTCGGTGCGCAGTGACACCGCGCTGACGGGGCAGGCCCGCACCGCGTCCCTCACCAGCGGGTGCGGTTCGTCGGATGCCTCCTGTCCGGTGAGCACCACACTGAACCCGTCGTCGTCCTGCGTGAACACGGCCGGAGCCGTGAGCGCGCACATGCCCGCGCCCACGCAGCGTTCCACATCGACCTCGATCTTCACCGGGCTCACCACGCGACCGGCAGTTCGAGCAGGCCCTCGACCGTCGCGATCGCCGGCTTGGAACGGATCTCCTCGGCGGGGACGGCCAACCGCAGGTCCGGAAACCGTTCGAACAGCCCCCGCAGGGCGACCTCAAGTTCCAGGCGCGCCAGATTCTGGCCCAGGCACTGATGGACGCCGAAACCGAACGCCAGGTGATGACGTGCGGAACGCTCCCCATCGAGCGTGTCGGGCCGCGTGAAGACCGAGCCGTCCCGGTTGATGAGTGAGGTCACGAAGACGACGCCCTCCCCGGCGCGGATGGTGTGGTCCGCCACCTCGATGTCCTCGACCGCGACCCGCAGCATCCCGTTCGGCACCGACAGATAACGGAGGAGTTCCTCCACCACGACGTCCATGGATGTCTTCTTGGCCCGCAGCGCCGCCAGCTGCCCGGGATGGTTCAGCAAAGTGAACGTACCGAGCGAGATCATGTTGGCAGTTGTCTCATGCCCCGCCGCCAGCAGCATCCCCGACAGAGCGATGAGCGCGTCCCGGCTGGGAGGCTCGGCCGGGGCGTCCGGGCGCATCAGGTCGTCAAGGAGGCCGTCGCCCGGCTCCCGCCGCTTGCGGTCGATCAACTCACCCATGTACTCCTCGAGTTCTTTCCTGGCACCGGCGACTTCGTCCACCGTCTGCCCGGACAGCAGCCGTTGGGCGCACGTCTCGAAGAACTCGTGGTCGTCATAGGGCACGCCCAGCAGCGCGCAGATCACCATCGACGGCATCGGCAGGGCGAAGGAGGAGATCAGCTCCGCCGGAGGACCCTGCTGTTCCATCGCGTCGAGCAACCGGTCCACGATCCGCTCGATACGCGGGCGCATGGACGCGCTCCGTTGGAGAGTGAAGTGCGGGATCAACAGCCGCCGTTGTGCGTGATGCTCCGGGTCGTCGACGGAGATGAGCGGCACGCCCTGCGACCGGACCTCGGCGAACTGCCGACTGGGTGCCGGGAAGCCGGGCCGCGTGCGGTCGCAGGACAGCCGGGGGTCGGTGAGCAGTTCGCGCGCCAGCGCGTGCCCGGTGACGGCCCAAGCCGACCGGCCGTCGTAGAGGGTCACCTTGCCCAGGGGGACAGAGTCACGCAGCGGAGCGTAACCAGCGGGCGGGTGATAGGGACATCCGCGGCCCTGCGGGAAGGGCACACGGCTGGCCTGCGTGGCCAGGGGTTGAGGATCTTGAACGGTCAGCTCATCCATGATGCATCGCATAGGACGAATGGCCTCACAATCAGACGGCAGCGGCCTTGGAGCAGTTGGTTCCAGGCGTCTTCGGCGCCAGTCGACTATGCCGGGCACTGTGCCCGGAGCGCACCCGGCACAAGCCCTCCCTCCAGCAGACATCCAGCAGGGATCGAGCAAGTCTTCAGAACGGCTGCGGTCAGCGGCTCACGCACTTCATGAGGGCGATGGCGGAGACGGCTGCGGCAAGGTGAGGCCACCGCACGCGCTGTGGGCTATTACGACGTAATAGAGCGCCGTCGGCGTACGGCCGTCAGCCCGGTCCCCCTGCGATCGCTCCGTTGCGATGCCCTCACGCCCGCCACGGGCACGTACTTCAGGCTTGCCGCCGCCATGAGGACCCGGATGTCGTACTGCTCTGCGGGAAGCGGAAAGCCCGCGGTGAAGCCTGGCCCGCCGGGCGTTTCAGACGGCTGCTCCCCTGAGCGCCCCGTCCACCCGGCGCACCCCGCGCCGCGAACGCCGGATGAACCGTCGGCTCCCCTCCCCCAGGTGCGCGCAGATCATCCTGGCCGTGAGCCGTCGGTGTTGCGGCAGCGGCGCGCGGCGCTCGACCGGCGACGCACCATCAGTGGACCGGCGCCCGCTATTACGCCGTAATGGCAAGGGACAGCGGAGCGGCACGGCACCCGAGAACGCCGACTGCTGCGGCGTAATGGCCGGGCGGCGCATGGTCATGCCACCCGAACATCTCGCGGAGCGGCGGGCACCGGACGGCAGGCCGCACGCCCCCGGCCCTGATCCGGAGCCTCTATTACGACGTAATAGAGGGCAGGGCGCCATCCATACCCCTGCATCGGCTCCCGCTGTCCTCCGCCACCGAAGGCCCGCCATTACGGCGTAATAGCGCAGTCACGCCGCTCAGCGCAGCTCAGCCACGCCCTGAGCCCCGTCAGCAACTTGGCCTAACTAGCGCGTCGGTGACATATTCCAGTATCCACGTTAGTAAGGTGCCTCTATGACTTCGCCAGCCACTTCCAGCGACCGCGAGAAGGTCGTCTCCAAGCTGCCGGGATGGCTCCGGCAGACCCTCAAGGTCCGGGCCGCCCAGCACTGCGTCGAGATCCAAGTCGCCGTCGAGCAGGGCATCGAGGCCTGGAACCGCCTCGCATCCAGCCCGCCCGTCGTCGACACCTCCGGCGCCGATTCGTTCTCCACCTTCCTCCCGCAGGGGCAGTGGGACACGTTCCGGGCGACGGCCGCCGAGCGGGGCGTCTCCCTCATCCAGGGGCTCGCCCAATCCGTGCAGCTGTGGCTGGACACCAACCCCGCCCCGCACATCGAGCGGCCCGCCATCACCCAGCGCATCGTCGTCTGCAACCAGAAGGGCGGCGTCGGCAAGACGGCGATCACCGCCGGCACCGGCGAAGCCTTCGCCGAGGACGCCAACACCCTCTATCCCGTACGGGTAGCCAAACAGCTCACCAAGGCCCTTCGAGCCCGCAGCGGCGAAGTGGCCGACGGCAGCCCTGCCGAGGACCCGCTGGATGTGGAGAACCTGCCCGGGCTCGGACTGCGCGTGCTCCTGGTCGACTTCGACCCCCAGTGCCACCTCACCAACCAGCTCGGCGCGACCCCGCTGCCCATGAACGGGGACAGCCTCACCAACCACATGGCCGGCGACCCCAAGGGCGACCTGCGGGACCTCATCGTCTCCATCGAGGACGAGTCCTTCGACGGGCGTCTGCACCTGCTGCCCGCCTGCACCGACGCCTTCCTTCTCGACGTGCGCCTCTCCGCCGTACGCGCCCGCGAGGCTGCTCTGGAGCGGGCCCTGGCGCCGCTGGAGAATGATTACGACGTCATCCTCATCGACTGCCCGCCCAGCCTCGGCCTGAGCATGGACGCCGCCGCCTACTACGGACGTCGGCGTGACGGCGAGCGTCCCGGCCGTTCCGGCGTCCTCATCGTCGTCCAGGCCGAGGACAGTTCCGCCGACGCCTACGGCCTGCTCACCGCGCAGATCGACGACCTCGCGGGCGACCTCGCCCTGGACATCGACTACCTCGGCATCGCCGTCAATCTCTACGACGGCCGCCGCGGCTATATCGCCACCTCGTCCCTCCAGGGCTGGGTGGACATCAAGGATCCGAAGGTCGTCGGCCTCATCGGAGACCTGAAGGAGCAGAAGGAGGCCGTGCGGATGAAGCGGCCCCTCCTGACCTACGCGCCCAAATCCCAGCAGGCCATCGGGATGCGCGCACTCGCCCGGGAGATCGCATGAGCAAGGCCGACCAGCTCGGTGCCGGGCGCTTCGGCAGCACTGGCATCAGCAGCCGACGCGCCGCGATCGGCGCCGCGACCGGCGTACCGACCGAAGGCGTCGCTCCGCCCACCAAGCTGCCCGCGAACCGCATCAGCCTCAACCCCGACAACCCGCGTACCAGCCTCGGCGACCTGACCGAGCTCGGCGGGAGCTTGAAGGACCACGGCCAGAAGCAAGCCATCACGGTCATGAACCGCGATGCCTACGTGAAGGCCAACCCCGAGCGCGAGAAGGAGCTGGAACCCGACACGACCCACGTGGTCGTCGACGGCAGCAGCCGCCTCGCGGCTGCCCGGGAGGCGGGGCTGACCTACCTGAAGGTGATGGTCGACGACGAGCAGGGGAGCGACCCCGACGAAATCCTGGAGTCCGCGCTCGTCGCCAATGTCCACCGCCAGGCCCTCGAACCGCTCGACGAGGCCCACGCACTGCAGCGGCTGCTCGCCATCCACGGCACCCAGACCGCCCTGGCCAAGCGTCTGCACAAGTCCCAGGGCTGGGTCTCCCAGCGGCTCGCGCTGCTCAACCTGACGCCCGAGCTGAAGGAACGCATCGGCCAGGAACCGGTCGACCTCCTGCGTTCCGTCGGCAACAAGCCGGCCGCCCAGCAGGAAGCGGCCCTGGCCAAGTTGAAGCAGCAACAGCGGCAGAACCGGGCGGGGAAGGCGGGCAACGCCGAGAAAAGCGCGGCTCGGCCCAAGGAGTCGCTCAACGCCCGCGGTACATCGGCGTCTGCGGGCGCCGATGGCTATTACGACGTAATAGGGGAGCCGGACCAGGAGGCCGCAGCGCCCCCGGCCGGTGGCCGGGCGGCCGCTGACTCCGTCCCGGAGCCCCGCGCCGGAGGAGGTGCGACGGATTCCGACGAACCCGCGGACGCGACGGCCGCCACACCGCCGCGGCTTCCCTACGATGACGGCTACTTCATCGCGCAGCATCTGATCCGCAAGATGCCCGCGGGTGAGCTGGACAAGATGCTCGAGCTGCTGAACGAACACCAGCGGCAGCGCGGCGCCGCGAGTACGGGCATCTGATCAGGACCGGCATGGTCGCCCCGGGCGGTACGGCCCGGGGCGAGAGCTATTACGTCGTAATAGCCGCGGCTCTGGTCACGGCCGAAGGCGGCGTACTCCGACGTGTTGTCGGGGTACGCCGCCTTCGGCGTCGTCACGGTCTCACTTCTGATCGGTGTCGAACTTGGCCGCCGCCCATACGTAGCCGAGGACCGCCAGGCCGAGGCACCAGGCGAGCGTGATCCAGCCGTTGTGGCCGATGTCGGTGCCGAGGAGGAGGCCTCGCAGGGTTTCGATGGCGGGGGTGAAGGGCTGGTACTCGGCGATCGGCTGGAACCAGCCCGGCATCGACTTCAGCGGCACGAAGGCGCTGGAGAAGAGCGGCAGCAGGATCAGCGGCATCGCGTTGTTGCTGGCGGCTTCCGCGTTGGGACTGATCAGGCCCATGCCAACGGCGATCCAGGTGAGTGCGGTGGCGAAGAGGACGAGGAGGCCGAAGGCGGCGAGCCACTCCAGGGCGGTGGCGTCGACGGAGCGGAAGCCGATGGCCACGCCGACGGCTCCGACCAGGGTCACGCTGGCGACGGCCTGGAGGACGCTGCCGACGACGTGCCCGATGAGCACCGAGGAGCGGTGGATGGCCATGGTGCGGAAGCGGGCGATGATGCCCTCGCTCATGTCGGTGGAGACCGAGACCGCGGTACCGATCGTGGTGGAGCCGATCGTCATCAGCAGGATGCCGGGGACGATGTAGGAGATGTACGCGTCGCGTCCCGCGCCTCCGCTCATCGCGTCTCCGAAGATGTAGACGAAGAGCAGGAGCAGCATGATCGGTGTCATGAGCAGGTTGAGGGTGAGCGAGGGATAGCGGCGCGCGTGCAGCAGGTTGCGGCGCAGCATCGTGGAGGAGTCGCGTACGGCGAGGGAGAGGGAGCTCATCGGACGGTCTCCTTGGTCTGGGTGGTGTGCGCGGGTTGGTGGGGGAGGGCGGTGTCGCCGGTGAGGGCGAAGAAGACGTCGTCGAGGTCGGGGGTGTGCACCGTGAGCTCGTCGGCTTCGATGCCTGCGGCGTCCAGGCGGTCGAGGATGGTGCGCAGGTCGCGCTGGCTTCCGTCGCTGGGGATCTGGAGGGAGAGTGCCGCTTCGTCGTTGGCGGCTTCGGTCAGGGTCCGGGCGGCGGAGCGGCACTCTCAC
>NZ_JASKYR010000299.1:0-10753 GCF_041028215.1 Streptomyces flavofungini | reverse complement strand
GGCCTTCACCTTGCCCGCACTCACTCCCCCCGTAGTGCGGGCAAGGTGAAGGCCCGTGGACGCACGACCTGCGTCCGCGGKCMYWTGCSYKGCCGCCGCATCGCTCGGCCGCCACCTTTGCCTTGCCGTCACTCGCCGGATGCGGCGGACGCGTATGTGATGTGCGGCGTCGGCCGGGAGTGTCGTACTGTGGAGGCGTTCCTGTTCCTGCTGTGTCGGTCTTGAGGTGACGTCCTATTAACCAGGCCATGTAGTCGTCCGTGTTCCCCACGTGCTGATGTGTCGCACGTGTCCGGGGGCGGACGTCGCGCTGGCCTGAGTTGCGTCACCCTTCCCCGCAGTCTTCTTTCCCGGGTGCAGCTCTGCCGACTGCCCCGGGTCTCGTGTTTTCCGGCCCCGGTGCGGCCGTCGGCAGGGCTCCCCGGTCCCTCTGGATCAGGAGTCCCCCGTCGTGTCATCCTCCGCGCTCGACAACGAGCCACAGCACACCGCCAAGACCCCGAATCACCCGGCACCACCCCACCACCCGAAAACCGCCATGGCGGCCCGGATCGCCCTCCTGGTGGTGCTGGTCGCCGAGCTCATGGACATCCTCGACCAGTCGGTCGTCCTGACCGCGCTGCCCGCGATCCAGGAGTCGACGGGCGCCGGACCGGCCGCTTCGCAGTGGCTGACCACCGGCTATTCCCTGCCCGTCGCCGTCGGGCTGATCACCGGCGGACGCCTCGGCGACCTCTACGGCCGACGCCGGATGCTCCTCATCGGCACCGTCGTGTTCACCACGGCCTCCCTGCTGTGCGGCCTCGCCGCCGGACCGGGCCTGCTCGTCGCCGCCCGCGCCCTCCAGGGGGTGGGGGTCGCGCTGATGATCCCGCAGGTCCTGGCCACCCTCCATGTCACCTTCTCCGGCGAGGACCGCGCCAAGGCGTTCGGTCTGTACGGGGCGGTCCTGTCGCTCGCCAATGTCCTGGGACCGGTGCTGGGCGGCCTCCTCACCGAGGCCGATCTGTTCGGTCTTTCCTGGCGACCGATCTTCCTGGTCAACGTGCCCGTCGGCCTCGCCGTGCTCATCCTGGGACGCCGGTTCGTCCCCGAGTCGACCGTCCAGGGAGCCGACCGGCTCGACCTGACCGGCATGCTGCTGTCCGCGCTGGCCATCGTCCTGGTCGTCTTCCCGCTCAGCGAAGGGCACCTGCGTCACTGGCCGTGGTGGTGCTTCGCCCTGCTCGCCGCCGGTCTCCTCGCATGCGCCGTCTTCCTGCGCCACCAGCGGCGCAAGCAGGGCGACGCACCCCTCGTGCCCCTCTCCCTCTTCCGGGGCAGGCAGTTCTCCGGCGGCATGGCCGCTCAGCTGGTGCACGGGCTGCTCTGCGGGCTGTTCTTCATGACCTGGACCCTCTACCTCCAGCGCGGACTCGGCATGAGCCCCCTCCACGCGGCCCTGGCCTTCGTACTGCTCTCCCTCGGAGAACTGGCCGGCGCGACGATCGCGGCGAAGAGCGGCGGGCGCTTCGCCCGCCGGTTGCCCCAGACCGGAGCGCTCATCGCGTCCGCTGCGATGGCCGCCTACGGGTTCCAGGCCGCCGCGGGACGGGCGGACCTGACCCTGATGGCCATGACCGCTCCGGTAGTACTGATCGGGTTCGGCCTCGGCATGGTCAGCGGCCCGCTCGCCGACATGTCGCTGGCCCGGGTCCCGCACGAGGCCGCCGGAGCCGCATCGGGCCTGTTCAACACTGCCATCCACCTGGGCATCGCCCTCGGCACCGCGCTGACCGCGCTCGTGTTCTTCGCCACCACCGGCGGTACGCACGACCCCGCGCTCAACCGCGACGCGTTCATCACCGTGCTGTGGTGGGTCGGCGGCTTCCTCGTCCTGATGTGGGCCCTGATGTTCTGCCTGCCTCGGCGGGCCAACAGCCGCGTCGGATCGACGGCTTCCCACGGTCCCGTCGACTGACCGTCTTGTCACGGCGGCGGTGCCTGTACGCCGGGCACCGCCGCCCCTCCCCCCCCTGCCCGCACCGGGCAACCGAACCGCCCGGACGGGCATCGTGTGCCCGAAAACGCATATGCGCACCGCGCTCACCTGGACATATCCCCGAACTCGGAGAAAGGACCACCCAGGAAACGGGCACCACAGCCACAGAAAGGGGCACGGCGGAGTGACGCCATGAAAAGCCCTGAGGCCCGGTGCCGTTGCGCACCGGGCCCCAGGGGGTCCCTCAGAGTGTCGGCCCGGGTGCGGACCCGAGCCGGTTCAGGAGAGTCCGAGTTCGTTGTCGAGCATGTCGAACATGTCCTCGTCGGAGGCGGAACCGAAGTCGAAGGACTCCTCCTCCGCCTTCTCCCCCGAGCCGGTGCCCGCGTCGGCCCGCAGCGACTGCCACTTGCTGCGCAGCACCTCCAGGCGGCCCGCCACCTGGTCGAAGAGGGTGCCGAACTCCTCGCTGCCGGGCGCGACGCCGGTGAAGCTCCGCTCCAGCTTGTCCAGTTCCGCGAGGACCGCCCCGGGACCGTCCGCCGGGGCGGGGGCGACCTTGGCGTACAGGTGGGCGACGAGTTCGCTGGGCGTCGGGTAGTCGAACAGCAGGGTGGCCGGGAGCCGGACGCCGGTGAGGGCGCCGAGCCGGTTGCGCAGTTCCACCGAGGTCAGCGAGTCGAAGCCCAGGTCCTGGAAGGCGCGGGTCGGTTCGACGTCGGCCAGGCCCGCGTGCCCGAGCACGGTCGCGATCTGACCGCGCACCAGCTCCAGCAGGACTTCCTGTCCCTCGGCCGGAGTGAGCCCGGTGAGCCGCCGGGTGAGATCGGCGGCCGTCGCGGCGCTCCCCGCGGCAGCGGTACGGCGTGCCGGGGTCCTGATCAGCGAGCGGAACAGCGGCGGCACCTCGCCCAGGGCGCGCAGGGCGCCCAGGTCGAGACGGACCGGCAGGACCGCGGGCGCGGATCCGACGGCGCCGGTGACCGAGTCGAACAGGGCCAGGCCCTGCTCGGGGGTCATCGGCGGCATGCCCGCGCGGGTCATCCGGGCGATGTCCGCCTCGGTGAGTTCGCCGGTCATGCCGCTGCCCCGGGTCCAGGGGCCCCAGGCCATCGACACCGCGGGCAGTCCGGCCTCGCGGCGGTGGCGGGCCAGCGCGTCGAGGAAGGCGTTGCCTGCCGCGTAGTTGGCCTGTCCGGCGCTGCCGAGCGTTCCGGCCACCGAGGAGAACAGCACGAAGGCGTCGAGTTCCAGGCCCTCGGTCGCCTCGTGCAGGTGCCAGGCGGCATCCGCCTTGGGCCGCAGTACGGAGGTGAGCCGCTCCGGGGTGAGGGAGCCGACGACTCCGTCGTCCAGGACACCGGCCGCGTGGATGACGGCGCGCAGCGGACGGCCGTCGGGGATGTCCGCCACCAAGGCGTCGACGGCTGCCCGGTCGCCGACGTCGCAGGCCGCGACGGTGACGTGGGCGCCCGCCTCCTCCAGGGCGGTGGTCAGTTCCCCGGCTCCCTCGGCCGCCGGTCCGCGCCTGCTGACCAGCAGCAGGCTGCGGACGCCGTGCTCGGTGACCAGGTGGCGGGCGACGGCGGCGCCGAGGCCGCCGGTGCCGCCGGTGATGAGGACGGTGCCCTCCGGGTCCCAGCCGGTCGGCGCGGCGTCCGTGGTGGCTTCCGTGGCGGGCGCTGGTGCCCGTACCAGGCGGGGTGCCATCAACCTGCCCTCGCGCAGCGCGAGTTGCGGTTCCTCGGAGAGTGCCGCGGCCCGCAGGACCGTAAGCCCGACCGCCGCTTCTGCCGGGTCCGTTTCCCCGGCACGCCCGTGGGCGGCGGAGTCCAGGTCGAGCAGGGTGAACCGGCCCGGGTGTTCGGCCTGGGCGGCACGTACGAGACCCCAGACCGCGGCGGCGGCCGGAGCGGCGCCGTCGGTGGCACCCCGGGTGACGACGAGCAGGCGCGAGGCGGCGAACCGCTCGTCCGCCAGCCAGTCGCGGACGGTTTCGAGGACCCGGACGGTCATGGCACGGGCGGTTGCCGCGGCATCACCGGACACCGTGCCGGTGGTGTCCGTCGGCAGGACGACCACGGAGGGCGCCTCATCACCAGTCGCGCCACCAAAGTCGGCGAGACCGGCGAGATCGGCGAGGCCGGAGACCCGCTCGGCCTCGACGTCCCCGAGCAGAGCGGCGTCGGGACCGACCACGAACACGGAACCGGACGCCGCGTCACCGCCCGCCGCCCCGTCCGCCAGGTCCGCGACCGGCACCCAGTCCAGGGTGAACAGCGAGTCGCGGCCCGCCCCGCCCGCTCCGCCGAGTTGTCCGGCGGCGATCGGACGGGTCACCAGGGAACCGACCGTGGCCACCGGAGTGCCCGCGCTGTCGGCGACGGCGATCGCGAGGGTGCCGTCGTCGGCGCGGGACAGCCGCAGCCGTACGGCGGAGGCGCCCACGGCGTGCACGGACACCCCGTTCCAGGAGAACGGCACCTGGCCGGGTCCTGTCTCCTCCCCCGCCGTGCCGTCCGCCGCCGCCTCGCCCGCACCGGCCAGCGCGGTGGCGTGCAGCCCGGCGTCGAACAGGGCCGGGTGCAGCGTGAACGCCGCACCGTCGGCGCTCTCGGGCAGGGCCGCTTCGGCGAAGACCTCGCCGTCCCTGCTCCAGGCGGCCCGCAGGCCCTGGAACACCGGCCCGTAGGCGAATCCGGAGTCCTCGAAGCGCTCGTAGAGCCCGTCGACGTCGAGCGGTTCGGCCTTCTCCGGCGGCCACAGCGTGGCATCGAAGTCGGTGGCCGGGGTGTCCGCCGGGCCGGACGCCAGGGTGCCGTCGGCGTGCGAGGTCCAGGGCGCGCCGGGGTCGTCGGCGGGCCGGGAGTGGATGCCGATGGTGCGCCGCCCCGACTCGTCGGGCGCGCCGACACCCACCTGGACCTGGACCGTGCCCCGTTCGGGCAGCACCAGCGGCGCGGCCAGCGTCAGTTCCTCCACCCGGTCGCAGCCGAGGACGGTGCCCGCGTGGACCGCGAGTTCGAGGAGGGCGGTGCCGGGCACCAGGACGGCGCCCATCACCCGGTGGTCGGCGAGCCAGCCGTGGGTGCCCTGGGAGAGCCGTCCGGTGAACAGGTGACCGTCGCTGCCCGCGAGCTCCAGGGCGCCGCCGAGCAGCGGGTGGCCTGCTGGTTCAAGCCCCGCGGCCTCCGCTCCCGTGCCCATGGCCGGCATCTCGGCGGGCCAGAAGCGGCGCCGCTGGAACGCGTAGGTGGGCAGCTCGGTCCTGCGGGCGCCGAGACCGGCGAAGAACGCGGCCCAGTCGACGCGGACCCCGTGCCCGTGGAGCTTGGCGACGGCGTCCACCAGCGCGTCCTCACCGGATGCGGTGCGACGCTGGGCGGCGACCGTGACGGCCTCCTCGGGCAGGGAGTCGCGGGCCATCGCGGAGGCGACGCCGTCCGGTCCGAGTTCCAGGAAGCGGGTGGCTCCCGCCTCGTGCAGGGCGCGGACACCGTCGGCGAAGCGGACGGCCTCGCGGACGTGCCGTACCCAGTACGCGGCGGAGCACAGCTCGTCGGCCCCGGCGACGGCCCCGGTCAGGTTGGAGACGACCGGGAGCCCAGGCGGCTGCGGGGAGAGTCCGGCGACGACCGCGCGGAACTCCTCGAGCATCGGCTCCATCAGCGGGGAGTGGAAGGCGTGCGAGACGCGCAGCGCGGTCGTCCGCCGACCCAGCTCCCGCAGGACGCCGGTGACGCGCTCGACGTCCTCGGCCGTTCCGGACACCACCACGGACGCGGGCCCGTTGACGGCGGCGATGGAGACCCCGTCGGAGAGGTGCGGCAGCACCTCCTCCTCGGTGGCCTGTACGGCGGCCATGGCACCGCCCTCCGGCAGCGCCTGCATCAGCCGGCCGCGCGCGGCGACCAGGGCGCAGGCGTCCGCGAGGGAGAACACCCCGGCCACATGGGCCGCGACGACCTCGCCGATGGAGTGGCCCGCCACCAGGTCGGGGGTGATGCCCCACGACGCGGTCAGGCGGTGCAGGGCCACGCCGAGCGCGAACAGCGCGGCCTGGGCGTACGCGGTGGCGTTCAGCGCGGCCTCGTCGTCACCCCACATCACCGCGCGCAGCGGCTGCTCCAGGTGCTCGTCGAGACCGGCGCAGACCGCGTCGAACGCCTCGGCGAACACGGGGAACCGCTCGTACAGGTCACGGCCCATGCCGAGCCGCTGGGAGCCCTGACCCGGGAAGAGCAGCGCGAGCAGCCCCTCACCCGCCGCCGTCCCGGGCTCCTCGCCCCGGGCGACGGCACCGAGCGCGGCCAGCAGGCCCTCCCGGTCGGAGCCGGTGACGGCGACGCGGTGCTCGAAGGCGGTGCGGGTGGTCGCCAGGGAGTAGGCGACATCCAGCGGGCGCGGCCGCGTGACCGTATCGCCGGACGCCGTCGCGCCACCCGCTGTCAGGTGCTGGTGCAGCCGCCGCGCCTGGGCGCGCAGGGCGTCCTGGTCGCGGGCGGACAGCAGCCACGGGACGACGGGAGCCGTGTCCTCGGCGCTCGCCTGTGGTTCGGCGGCGGGCGCCTGCTCCACGATGATGTGCGCGTTGGTGCCACTGATGCCGAAGGAGGAGATGCCCGCGCGGCGCGGACGGTCGGCGCCGGTCCACTCCCGCGGTTCGGTGAGCAGTTCCACCGACCCGGCGCTCCAGTCGACCTGGTCGCTGGGCGCGTCCACGTTCAGCGTGGCGGGCAGCCGCCCGTTGCGCAGGGCGAGCACCATCTTGATGACACCGGCGACACCGGCCGCGGCCTGGGTGTGCCCGATGTTCGACTTGACCGAGCCGAGCAGCAGCGGCCGGTCCGCGGGACGGTCCTGGCCGTACGTGGCGAGCAGCGCCTGCGCCTCGATCGGGTCGCCCAGAGTGGTGCCCGTACCGTGCGCCTCGACCACGTCCACCTGGTCGGCGGCGAGCCGGGCGTTGGCGAGGGCCTGCCGGATGACCCGGCGCTGGGAGGGGCCGTTGGGCGCGGTCAGACCGTTGGACGCGCCGTCCTGGTTGACGGCGGAGCCRCGGACCACGGCGAGCACCGGGTGGCCGTTGCGGCGGGCGTCGGAGAGGCGTTCGACGAGGAGGACGCCGACGCCCTCGCCCCAGGAGGTGCCGTCGGCGGCTTCGGCGAAGGGCTTGCAGCGGCCGTCGGCGGCGAGGCCGCGCTGGCGGGAGAACTCGGTGAACAGTTCGGTGGTCGGCATCATGGCGACGCCGCCGGTCAGGGCGAGGGAGCACTCTCCGGCGCGCAGGGCGCGGACGGCGAGGTGCAGGGCGACCAGCGAGGAGGAGCAGGCCGTGTCGACGGTGACGGCGGGGCCTTCGAGGCCGAGGGTGTAGGAGATGCGGCCGGACAGGACGCTCATGGCGCCGCCGGTGAGGTTGTGGCCCTCGGTCTCCTCGGCGGAGCGGGCGAGGGAGCCGTAGTTGGTGTCGGCGCCGCCGACGAAGACGCCGGTGTCGGTGTTGCGCAGGGAGGCGGGGCTGATGCGGGCGCGCTCGACCGCTTCCCAGGCGGTCTCCAGGAGGAGGCGCTGCTGSGGGTCCATGGCGAGGGCCTCGCGGGGGGCGATGCCGAACAGGTCGGCGTCGAATCCGGCGGCGTCCGCCAGGAAGCCGCCTTCGCGCACGTAGCTCTTGCCGGGGGTGCCCGGGTCGGGGTCGTAGAGGGATTCCAGGTCCCAGCCGCGGTCCTCGGGCAGCGGGCCGACGGCGTCGGTGCCGTCGGCGACCAGCCGCCACAGGTCCTCCGGGGAGCGGACGCCGCCGGGGAAGCGGCAGGCCATGCCGATGACGGCGATGGGCTCGTTGTCCCGGGCCTCGACAGACTCCAGCCGTTGCCGGGTGCGGCGCAGGTCTGCGGTGACCTTCTTGAGGTAGTCGCGGAGCTTGTCTTCGGAGCTTGCCATGGGGTGGATCCTCTGAGTTCGAGAAGGACGCGGTGACGTGATCGGGGGGTGGGGGCGACGTCCGCCGGTGGGCTCGTGGCGCACCGGCGGACGTGCGGTCAGGCGAGCCCCAGTTCGTTGTCGATCAGGTCGAACATCTCGTCGTCCGTGGAGGTGTCGAGGTCGGAGTCGTCGTCGCGCTCGGCGCTGTCCTGGGTGGAGTCGAGCTTCCACTGGAGGGCCTTGAGGCGCTGCGCGAGGTGGGCGCGGTCCTGGTCGTCGAGTGCGGTGCCGCCGACGGCGGCTTCGAGCCCGGCGAGTTCGGCGAAGACGGGTGCCTGGGTGTCGCCGGTGTCCGCGCCCAGTTCGGTGCGCAGGTGGCGGACGAGGGAAGCCGGGTCCGGGTGGTCGAAGATCAGGGTGGTGGGCAGGGTCAGTCCGGTCTCGGCGTTGAGCCGGTTGCGGAGTTCGACCGCGGTCAGTGAGGACATGCCGAGGTCGAGGAAGCCGCGGCCCGCGTCCAGGGACTCCGCCGAGGCGTGGCCGAGGACGGCGGCGACATGGCCGACGACCATGCGGTGCAGCAGCGCCTGCTGCTGGGGTGCGGCGAGAGCGGCGAGCCGCTGCCGGAAGTCCGCCGGGCCCTCGCCGCCGCCGGGCCGCGCGGTGCCGGTGGCCGCGGTGCGCCGGGTGGCCGGGCGGGCGAGGGCGCGCAGCAGCGGGGGCACCTCGTCGCCGCGCAGGGTGCGGGCGTCGAGGCCGACCGGGACCAGGTGGGCCGTGTCGAGGCCGGTGGCCGTGGAGAGGAGGCCGAGGCCCTGCTCCGCGGTCAGGGGGCGGATGCCGGAGCGGGCCAGGCGGGCCAGGTCGGCACCGTCGAGGGCGCCGGTGAGTTCGCTGCGGTCCTCCCAGAAGCCCCAGGCCAGGGAGTGCGCGGTGAGGCCGCGGGCGCGCCGGTGCTGGGCGAGGGCGTCCAGGAAGGCGTTGGCGGCGGCGTAGTTGGCCTGTCCGGGGCCGCCCGCGAGACCGGCGTAGGAGGAGAACAGCACGAACGCGGTGAGCTTGGTGTCGCGGGTGAGTTCGTGCAGGTGCCAGGCGGCGTCCGCCTTGGGCCGCAGGACGCGGTCCACGCGGTCGGGGGTGAGGTCGGTCAGGAGCCCGTCGTCGAGGACGCCTGCCGCGTGGACCACGGCGGTCAGCGGGTGTTCGGCCGGTACGTCGGCCAGGACGCGGGCCAGTTGGCCGCGGTCGGCGGCGTCGCAGGCGACGATGTCGGTCTCGGCGCCGAGTGCGGCGAGTTCGGTGCGCAGGGCGTCCGCACCGGGGGCGTCCGGGCCCCGGCGGCCGGTGAGCAGCAGGCGGCGTACGCCGTGGCGGGTCACCAGGTGCCGGGCGACGTGTGCGCCGAGGACTCCGGTGCCGCCGGTGATCAGGACGGTGCCCGCGCCGGTGCCGTCGCCCCACGGATCGGTGGTGGCGGGTTCGGGCGCGCCGTCGGGGTGGTCGGCGCGGACCAGGCGGGGCACGGTGACGGTGCCCGCGCGGACGCCGAACTGGTTCTCGCCGGAGTGTGCCGTCGCCGTCACGGCGGTCAGCAGGGCGTCGGCCGAGATGTCCGGGGCGGTTGCGTCCTGGTCCGCGGGGTCGAGGTCGGCGAGGAGGAAGCGGCCGGGGTGTTCGGTCTGGGCCGAGCGCAGCAGACCCCAGACGGTGGCGTCGGCGAGGCCGGGGACGGCGTCGTCCGGGCCGGTGGCGACGGCGCCTTCGGTGACCACGAGCAGCCGAGTGCCGGTCAGGCGGGGGTCGCGCAGCACGTCCGTGGCCAGATACAGGGCCTGGCGCGCGGAGGCGTGCGCGGCGGCCACCGGGTCGTCGCCCTCGGTGGGGCCGTGGGTGGTGACGATGAGGGCGGGCCGTTCGGCCGTTCCTTCGTCGAGGGCGGCGCTGAGGGCGGCCAGGTCGGCGTGGCGGTGGACGGTGGCGCCGGAGCGTTCGAGGGCGGCGGTGAGCCGTCCCGGAGTGCCGAGTACCGCCCAGGGGCCGTCGTGTTCCGGGGTTTCGCTCCGTGTGCTGTCGGCCGACGGGGTCCAGATGACGCGGTGCAGGGCGTCGGGGCCCGTGGTCGCAGGGAGGCGCGGGGGTTCGGCCGGTCGTGTCGTGACGGTGCCGGTCAGGACGGGGGCGTCGGTGGTGTCGTAGGCCTCCACGGCCCAGGTGTCCGCGTCAGCGGGGGTGAGCCGGATGCGGAGGCGCAGGGCGCCGGTGGCGTGCACGGTGACGTTCCGCCAGGCGGCGGGCAGGACCGGTGCGTCCGCGGCCGTGTCGGCGGGGGCGGCGGCCAGGGCGATGGCGCTCTGGAGGAGCGCCGGGTGGAGGCGGAAGCGGACGGCGTCGGCGTGGGCGCTGTCGGGGAGTTCGACGTCGGCGATGACGGCGTCTCCGGTGCGCCGCAGGGTTCGTACGGTGTGGAAGGGGTGGTCCAGGTCGAGGCCTGCGCGGTGGAGGAGGTCGTGGGCGTCGTCGATGTCGAGGGTGTCGGCCGCGTCGGTGGCCGTCCAGGTGCCGGGGTGCGCCGGGTTGGTGCCGGTGGTCCCGGCGGAGGTGAGGACGCCGGTCGCGTTGCGGGTCCATGGGGTGTCGGCGGTGGTGTCCGCGCCGGGGCCGAGGACGCGTGAGTGGACGGTGAAGGGCCGGTCGTCGGCGCCCTCGGCGCCCTCGCCCGGGGTCGCGGCGACGGTGAGCTGGATCTCGACGCGGCCCTCTTCGGGCACGGCGACCGGGAGGTGCTCGTCGAGTTGTGCGAGGTGGGGCAGACCGGCTTCGTCTCCGGCCCGTACCGCCCAGTCG